>JBOGIX010000418.1:0-3661 GCA_050744685.1 Vicinamibacterales bacterium
GGTTTCAGCAGGACTCGCAGGCCGGCCAGGCCGTTCGCGTCGACGCTCCGTCGAGAATCCGCGTCGACGAGGCGTCCGACGGCGCGGCGCGAGTGCTGGAGATCGAGGACGGCCACGGGGAGCGCACGCGCATCAGGCTGCGTGTCGCAACGCCGCCGGGCCTGCTGGACGGCGTGGCGGCAGGCGAACTCGACTGAACACACCGTTCGCGTCACATCGATCCATCGACGCGCTCCTTCCGCAGCGTCCCATGGCCGCCGCGCTCAGGATCACGACGCGCTGCTCGAGGAGCCGGATCATTCTCTGGTCGGACCAGCAAACGAGCAGCTCCGCAAGATGACGATCGTGGCGTCCTGGCGTCTCGCCCCGGCGGGAATGAGACTTCACGATAACGGCGATTCCATGCCTCAGGTTTGCGGGCGGCTCTGTGGTCGTCGGCGATCTGCCGCAGCGTGCGGGCGAAGTGCGCGAGAATACTCGGCAGCCGCTGCGATGGGCGCACCGGTTCCGCCGAGGAGCTCATATTTCTGAATCGGTCTGGGTCGTCGGAACGGTAGCGATTTTCGCTGGCGCCGTCGCAGCAGTGTCGGGCTTCGGCATCGGTAGTCTCCTCACGCCGCTGCTGATGCTGTCGATGACGACGGCTCACGCCGTCGCCGTGCTGGCGATTCCGCATGCCCTCGCGACGACGATTCGGTGGGTGCGGCTCCGTCAGGCCGTGCACTGGCCGACATTCCGGCAGTTTGGCGTCGCGAGCGCCGCGGGGGGACTCGCGGGTGCGGCGCTCCAGTCGCAGCTGGCGAGCCCGGTCCTGACAATGGTCCTCGCCTCGCTCCTGGTGATCGCCGGCACCTCCGAACTACTGCGGCGTCGCGTTCCTCTCCCGCAGACGCCGTTCTGGCGGCTCACGGGAGGAATCCTCTCGGGAACATTCGGAGGTCTGGTGGGAAACCAGGGCGGGATCCGCGCAGCTGCCCTGCTCGGGTTTCAGCTCCAGCCGCGTGAGCTGGTCGCGACTGCCACGGCGTCCGCGCTCCTGGTCGATGCGGCGCGCGTCCCGATCTACTTCCTCACGGCGGGCTCCGCGATCGCCGGGGCGACGCACATCTGGCTCGCCGCCGCTGCGGGTGTGACGATTGGGACCTTGATTGGAGTGCCGATCCTCGGGCGGATTCCGGAGCCGTCATATCGACGGCTGGTGGGAGGCCTCCTGCTCATTCTCGGGATCGCGCTCCTGGCCGCTGAATCACTCCATCGCCGCCGGTGAGCGCGGCCTCGGTCGCGAACGATCTCTTCCTGCGCCCGCGCATACTCGCACGGGGCGACGCTGCGGATTACAACGCGTTCCGCACCAGACGCACGCGGCCGCGACCGGCGGCGAACGCGGCCATCCCGTCGTGCGCACCCGGAGTCGGTCGGCCGCTGTCGAGCAGATCTCCCGTCCACCCGAACGTCAGGTAGCGGAAGCCTTCGGGCAACGCGAGCAGCGGCAGTCCGGTGGTTTCGTCAATCGTGGGAAACAGCGGCCCGTAGCCCGCTGTGTGACCTCGGCGCACGCCACCTCGGTGCGCGGGGCCCTGGGCGCGCGCGCTGAGCGCACGAAACGGAATGGCAGCGGCAGCCAGCGTGGTGCCGCTCAGGAACGAACGTCGATTCATGAAACCCTCCATCGGCGCGGACGCGATTCGCGTCCGTCGCGACGAAGTGTGATGAACCGGTGTTTCGAGGTGCTGACGGCCAGGTAAAGCCAGCGCAACGGGCGGTTTTTGCGTGGGCGTCGCCACGCCGACACGGATCGGCGATGGCCGGAACGCCAGCTAGCGGGACCGGCGCGAGTCTTCGCCAGTCAACGCCGCATCACGCGGCTCGAACCGCTTGAAGAAACTCTCCGGCTTCCACTGCGGCCGCGAAGGATGGTTCGCGACCTCAGCCGAGAGCGCGCCGACGAGCCTCGTGAAGGCGACCGCCGCGCCGAGATCGATCGGCTGCTGCAGATCGTCCGACGGCGCGTGATAGCGCTCCTTCGTCCAGGCAGCGTCGATCTCCGCTTCCGGCGAGCCCGTTGCGAAGCCGACCTTCATCGCCAGTGCCGGGACCCCTTGCCTTATGAAGCTGTACTGATCGGACCGCGTGAAGCGGTTGCGCTGCGGCTGTGGATCGGCCGCCACCTCGAGGCCACTGCGAGCCGCCACCTCGCGGACTCGATCACCGAGATCGGACTCGTCGAGCCCCAGCACCATCACCGAGGACATCGGGAAGAGCGGCAGGAACATGTCCATGTTGATGTTCGCAACGATGCTCGCCTTTGGCACCGTGGGATCGCCCGCGAAGTAGCGGGAGCCGAGCAGCCCGTGCTCCTCGGCGGTGACGGCGACGAACAGGATCGAGCGCCTGGGCCGCGCCCCGGCCGACAGGTTGCGCGCGACCTCGATCAGCGTGGCGATCCCCGAGGCATTGTCCATGGCGCCGTTGTAAATCCGATCGTCGCTGACGGCAGCGCCGATCCCGACGTGATCCAGGTGCGCGGTCAGCACGACGTGCTCCCCCGCGAGTGCGGGGTCGCCGCCCTGCAGCAACCCGGCGACGTTGTCGGACGCGATCGGCGTCGACTCCAGCGTCACGCGGGCACGCAGCGAGGCCGGCAGCGCAAATCGCGGCAGCGGCTTCCTGCTGTCGGCGATCGCCAGAAGATCCGCGAACGTCTGGCCTGACCCGGCGAAGAGGCGCTCGGCGCTCGAAGGATTGACGGCAGCGGCGACCTTCATGCCGGCCAGATCGTCGAGGCGCGGATCGACGAGCGTCATCACCGGGTTCAGCCGCCTCGGCGCCGTCTGCTCCCAGGGCTGTTCGACGGTCTTCGGGTTGGAGATGGCGACGCTGCCGATGGCCCCCGACGCTTTGAGCGCCTGCCACCGCACGCCGGCCTGCTGATAGTGCGCCGCGAGCGCACCCGTGATGTTCGCCGGTGTCCCGGCAATGTAGACGACGACCTTGCCGGTGAGATCGAGGCCGGCCAGATCGTCGTGTCCGGCCTCCGGCGCGGACAGGCCGTAGCCGGCGAACACCAGCGGCGCCTCGACGCTCGGCGTCAGTTCCGCCCTCAGGTTGACTGCCACGTCCTCGCCGAACCGCAGCACGTCCTCCTTGCCGTCGCGCACGAGCGCCAGTTGTGACTGCTCTTCGAGGATGCGCCGGCGAGAGAACTGCACGGTCTGCAGGTATCCCGTGGAGCCCGCCGGCTTCAGGCGTGCGCGCTCGAACTGCTCCACGACGTACGCCGCGGCCTTCCGATAGCCTTCGCTTCCCGTCTGACGTCCCTCGAGTGCGTCGTCCGCCAGCGTCTTGACATGACTCCACCAGCGCGCATGTTCGTCGCCAGCCGGCCGGAGTCCTTGCGCGATCAGGGGCGTAGCCAGGAGCACGGATACCAGCGCCGTACGGGCGAGGACGATGGGCATGACTGGATCATACCTGTGCCGCGTCGGTCGGCTGTGCCTCGGCGGCATCGACGCGATGGACCATCACGGCCGTCGTGCCGGAACGTCTCCGGAGTCGCACTCACCTTCTGGTTCCCGATCACTATCCGAATGGATAGCCCGCGCGTGTGACGCCGTCGTCATCGACGCGCAAATCTCCCGGTCTTTCGAACGAAACGGGCAAG
>JBOGIX010000419.1:0-8708 GCA_050744685.1 Vicinamibacterales bacterium
GGCCTACGTGGGCGCGCGCGGCGACGGCGGCTATGCCTGGATCGACATCAACCTGCCGACGACCTACGGCGGCGGCGCCGCGAGCCGACCGTACTTCGCGACGTTCGGCCGTCAGAACGCCATCCTGTCGTGGGGCCAGCGGCTCGAGACGGAGTACAACTCGCTGCAGATTGCCTTGAACAAGCCGTTCACGAACAATCTGATGTTCAAGGGCGCCTACACGCTCAGCAAGTCGATGAACGAATCGGACAACGACGGCCGTACCGGACTGAGCTGGGAACACCCGCTCGAACAGGATCGCAACTGGGCGCTGGCGGGCTTCGATCGTACGCACAACTTCCAGCTCGGGTTCGCGTACGCGCTGCCGTGGCAGAGCACGACCGGCTACGACAACGTCGCCAAGGCGATCCTTGGCGACTGGCAGGTCAACGGCGTGCTGGGCGCGTTCAGCGGCACGCCTTTCACCGTCACCGCTGACGGCACGGCGTACAACACCCCGGGGACGACGCAGACGGCCGATCTGGTCGGGTCTTTCTCGACGAGCGGCGTCATCGGCGCCCAGGGCCAGTACTTCGACCGCGACCTGTTCGCGCAGCCGGGCGCCCGCCAGGGCAACACCGGCCGCAACCAGTTCCGCGGCCCCGGCGGCTGGAACCTGGACTTCTCGATCTTCCGCACCTTCCCGATGGGCGGACAGCGAAGGATCGAGTTCCGCGTGCAGGGCAACAACATCCTCAACCACCCGGTGTTCGGCAACCCGAGCGCCAGCATCACGTCCGGCACCTTCGGGCAGGTCACCGGCCTCGGCGCCAACGCCTACATCGAACGTCAGATCCAGCTCGGGCTGCGTTTTACCTTCTAGCCCGATCCGATCCGGCCGACCATCCGACTCCCAACTCCTTCGGCATTCGTGCCGCGGGGGTTGGGAGTTTCTTTTCACGGCGCCAACTTCCAATCTCCAACTCCCAACTTCCAAAACGCGTGCCTCGCACATCTGTGTGAAGGGCGGCGCGCATAGCTGGTGCGCGCGACTTTCACCGACCTCTCTCGCGCCTCGCGCCCTGGGAGTTGGAAGGTGGGAGGTGGCGGCTGTGGTATCCGGAAAGAACACCCGATAGATAATGGATTCGTGTTCCCCGTGATTCTGGCGGCCACGCTGGGTGCTCTGGCGATCCAGGCGCCGCCGCTGCCCGATCTGGCGCTCTCTACGTATCCTCCGGCGGCGCGCGAGATGTTGTCGCGTGCGCATCGGCACGCGGCCGAGCGGCCGGACGATGGGGCGGCGGTCGGGGCGCTCGGGCGGGCCCTGCACGCGTGGGAGCAGTGGGAATCGGCGCACCAGGCCTACGCGCGCGCTCAGGCGCTCGCGCCGCGGGCGTTCGACTGGCCCTATCTCGATGCCATCGTCCTGCAGCGCCTCGCGCGCCATGCCGACGCAGCGGCGCAATTGAAGCTGGCGCTCGAGATCAAACCGGACTATCTTCCAGGCCGCATCAAGCTCGCCGAGGCGCTGCTCGAGAGCGGCGACCTTCAGCAGAGCCAGCCGCTCTTCGAGGCATTGACGAAAGAGCCACTGGCCGAGCCTTCGGCACGCGTCGGGCTCGGACGCATTGCCGCGCTCCAGGATCGCCACGATCAGGCCATTGCGCATTTCGAGCGCGCGCTCGCGCTCTTCCCGGAACTGGGCGCCGCGCATTATGGCCTCGCGCGCGCGTACCGGGCGAACGGACGCGCCGCGGACGCGGCGCGCGCCCTGCAGCAGCACGCGAAGTTCGGCCCCCGATGGCCGGCGCTCGAGGACGCCGTGCTCGCCTTCGTCACGAGCCTGCGAGATGATGCGCGAGCGAGCCTGGCGAAAGGCGTGGCGCTTGCCGACTCAGGTGACGTGGAAGCCGCGATCGCCGCGCACGAAGCGGCGCTGTCCGCCGATCCGACGCTCGTGCACGCGCACGCGAACCTGCTGACGCTCTACGGCCGCGCGCGCAACTGGGACAAGGCCGAGGAGCACTATCGCGCCGCCCTCGCCGCGGATTTCGAAACGGCCGACCTGCACTACGACTACGCTGTCCTCCAGGGGCTTCAAGAGAGGTGGGACGCTGCCGAGGCCGCGTACCGCCGCGCGATCGCCATCAATCCGCTGCACGCCAACGGGCGTAATAACCTCGGGCAGGTCCTCGAGCGGCGGCGCGACTTCGCCGCGGCTGCCGGCGAGTATCGCCAGGCCCTCGAGGCCCAGCCGGCGTTCAGGCTTGCCCGCTTCAATCTTGGCCGGATGCTGCTGGTACTCGACAGGCTGCCGGAGGCGATCGCCGAGTTCGAGAAGCTGCAGCAGCCGCAGGACGCGGAAACGCCCCGCTACGTCTTTGCCCTGGCGACGGCGCACGTTCGCGCCGGCCATACGGCGGAAGGCCGGCGCCTCGCGCAGGAAGCTCATCGCCTGGCGCTGCAGTACTCGCAAGCGGAGCTGGCGGCAGCCATTTCACGCGAGCTCGCGAAACTGAAGTGACCATGCGCCGACTGGGGTCGATGCTGATGTGCGCCGGCATCTTTGCCGTAGCGGCGCAGGTGATCGTGCCGCTCGCGGGACAGCGGGCCCCGCTGTTCGTCGAGTCCGCGGAATCGACCGGGCTGATATTCACTCACGTCAACGGCGCCACGGGCCAGTACTACATGGCCGAGCAGATGGGCGCCGGCGCCGCGCTGTTCGACTACGACAACGACGGCGATCTCGACGTGTTCCTGGTGCAGGGCGGCCCGCTCGGGACGTCCGGCGCATCTCGGTCGGGCGCGACACACGCGCCGCCCGCCGCGCGCGTCACCAGCAAGCTCTATCGCAACGACCTGAACATGGAGGCGGGCGGCGGCCGCACGCTGCGCTTCACGGACGTGACCGATCGTGCCGGACTTGGCTGGGGTGAGTACGGCATGGGCGCGGCCGTCGGCGACTACGACAACGACGGCGATCTCGATCTCTTCCTGACCTCGTTCGGCCCGGAGGCGCTCTTCCGCAACAACGGCGACGGAACGTTTACGAACGTGACAGAACAGGCAGGCGTGAGCGATCCACTGTGGAGCACCAGCGCGGCGTTCGTCGACTACGATCGCGACGGCGATCTCGATCTGTTCGTCGCCAACTACCTCGATTTCACGCTCGCCGACAACAAGATCTGCGCCGACGCAGTCGGCTCGCGCGACTACTGCAGCCCGCGTGCGTACAAGCCGGTGCCCGACCGCCTCTATCGCAACGACGGTCAGGGTCGCTTCACCAACGTCACCGAGTCTGCCGGCATTGTCAAGGCGGACGGTGCGGGACTGGGGGTGACGACCGGCGACTACAACGGCGACGGGTGGCTCGATCTGTATGTTGCGAACGACGCCACGCCGAACCAGTTGTGGATCAACCGGCGGGATGGCACGTTCGAGGACGAGGGGCTGATCTCTGGCACGGCCGTGAACGCAGCCGGCAATCCCGAAGGCAGCATGGGGATTGCGTCCGGCGACGTCGATGCCGACGGCGACGAGGATCTCTTCGTCACGAACATCATCGGCGAGACGTTCGCGTTCTACGAGAACGACGGGCGCGCCACGTTCGAGGACCGCCGCGCGACGTGGGGCATCGCGAGGCCGACTGCCGCCTTCACCGGCTTCGGCACCGACTGGATCGATTACGACAATGACAGCTGGCTGGACCTCTTCATCACCAACGGCGCCGTCAACGTGATGGAGGCGCTGCGCGGACAGCCGAACCCGTTCCGGATGAAGAACCAGTTGTTCCGCAATACAGGAAAAGGGGCGTTCGTGGAAACGAGCGCGGCGGCCGGGCCGGCGTTCGAGCGGGCCGAGGTCGGCCGCGGCGCCGCGTTCGGCGACGTCGACAACGACGGCGACACCGACATCCTCGTCACGAACAACGGCGGGCCGGTGCGGCTGCTGCTCAATCAGGCGTCCGGAACGCACTGGCTGCAGGTGCGGCTCGAGCAGCAGGAGCTTAATCGTTTCGCGATCGGCGCGTGGGTTGGTCTCGAGCGGAGCGGCCGGCCCACGCTGTGGCGTCGCGTCAGGACCGACGGCAGCTATCTTTCCGCGAGTGATGTCCGCATGCACTTCGGGCTGGGCGATGCGGCGACGTTGGATGCGGTGATCGTCCAGTGGTCCGACGGCGCGGTCGAACGCTGGACGGGATTGAAAGGCGACAGCGTCATGACGCTGCGCCGCGGCCAGGGCAAGGCATCGGCGGCGTCCGGAAAGTAGCGCCCGTCGGCGATCCAAGAAGGGTGCAGTTCGGCGTTCGCTTCCGAGTTCTGAGACCTGGCCGCTTGTGTCCAGACGGCCGGAAGGACGCGTCCTTCCGGCCTTTTTTTGTGTCTGACGGCGCGCGCGGCGTTGGCTCCCCGGATCCAACGATCCGTTGTCGATCATCCAACCGTTTGTATCCGTAACTCCTTGCAAGACTTAGTCTTTTCGCACTATTCTCGATCTGGATCGGCCGCGAGGCAGAAAGGCTACTGCCATATGAGCGCACGCGTAGACAGTCGTGTCGGCGTCGGGAAAAGTGGCGGGTACTTCTCGAAGTGCGGTGGAACCACGGACGGTCAAGGTACGGGGTAAATCGAACAGGTAGTTCTTACTGGAGGAGAGCGAACCTATGAAGGATGGAACGGGGTCTTCCGAGCAAGACCGCCGGAGAGAGGCGCGCGCGCGCGCTTCAGCCGGTGGCGGTCCCCTCGAACGCGCAACGCAGCCGCCGCGCGGGCGGCACATCATCCGGTCTCTTTTCGCGTTGCTCGCAATCGCACTACTGGGTCTGGGCGCATCGACGGTGAACGCTCAGGTCCTGTACGGCAGCATCGTCGGCAACGTCACGGACGCGCAGGGAGGCGTGATTCCGGGCGCGACGGTGACAATCACTAATAGAAGTACGAACCTCACGCGCGACGTCGTCAGCAACGAGCAAGGCGTCTACACCGTCGCCAACGTCGTGCCGGGCAGCTACGAGGTCAAGGTATCGCTGCAGGGGTTCCGCGAGTTCGTGCAGACGAACGTGCCGGTCACTGCAGGGCAGATCAGCCGCATCGACGTGAGGCTCACGGTCGGCGCGCTGGCCGAGACGGTCACCGTCACCTCCGATGCGCAGCTGCTCCAGACCGACAAGGCGGACCTGCACACGGTGCTGCAGCCGGAAGCGATCGTCAATCTTCCGCTGAACCAGTACCGCAACTACCAGACGCTCATCAACCTGGTGCCGGGCGCGACCCCCGCGACCTTCCAGAACGCGCAGACGGACACGCCGGGCCGGTCGCTTCGCACGTTCGTCAACGGCACCAACCCGAACACGAACAACACCCGCCTCGACGGCGCGAGCAGCGTGAACATCTGGCTGCCTCACCACGTCGGCTACGTGGCGCCCGCCGAGACGATCGAAACCGTGAACGTCGCCACCAACAACTTCGACGCCGCCCAGGGCATGGCCGGCGGCGCGGCGGTGACCCTCATCACGAAGTCGGGGACGAACGATCTGCGGGGCTCCGCCTTTTACTTCCGCAACCAGGACGAGCTGAATGCCCGCCGTTTCTTCGATCCGTCCAAGCCCGACGCCAGCCTGACCATCGGCGGCGGCACGCTCGGCGGCCCGATCAAGCGCGACAAGTTCTTCTACTTCGCGTCCTTCGAGGGGAACTACGAGCGCAACAGCCGGTTCGACCGCTACACCGTGCCGACGGAGCGGATGCGCAACGGCGACTTCAGCGAGGTGCTGGCGGTCATTCCCGGCTTCCGCCTCTTCGATCCGGCCACGGGCAACCCTGACGGGACGGGCCGCGCGCAGTTCGCCGGCGCGGTGATCCCGGCGAACCGGATCAACGACATCGCGCGGCAGCTGCAGGCGCTCTATCCGGCGCCGAACAACGCCGGCACGAACAACGGCCTGCAGGAAAACCTGCTCATCGCGCGGGCGCCGAAGGCGGATCGCGACAACTACGACGTGAAGCTGAACTGGAACCGCACCAGCTCGCACAACATCTTCTTCAAGTTCTCGCACATGCAGGCCGACGTCTCCGACCTGTTCAAGCTGGGAATCGAAGGAGGCGGCATCGGCGATACGAAGGTGTACGTGCCGACGGTGGGCCACACCTGGACGATCAGCCCAACGATGGTGCTCGATGGCAACGTCGGGATGAACCGCCAGGATCAAACGGCGCAGGGTTCCGACTTCGGGACGGCGTTCGGCACCGACACGTTCGGCATCCCCGGTACCAACGGCCCCGATCCGCGCCAGAGCGGCATGCCCGCGTTCGAAGTGGGCCTGAACACGCTCGGCAACAACGACACGTGGACGCCGCTCGAGCGGCACGAGACCAGCTACACGGTGACGACGAACGTGACCAAGCTGGCGGGCGCCCACGAATTCCGGGCCGGGTTCGACTTCATCCGCTACCAGCTCGATCACTGGCAGCCGGAGCTCGGGTCGGGTCCGCGGGGCATCTTCTCGTTCTCGGGCAACACCACCGGGCAGCCTGGCTACACGTCCAACAACTGGAACCGCTACGCGTCGTTCCTGCTCGGCGACTACCGCTCGGTCGGCAAGAGCATTCAGTTCGAGGACATGACCGGGCGCGAGAACCAGTACGGGCTCTACATCAGCGATCGCTGGAACGCCAGCGAGAAGCTGACCCTGAACCTCGGGTTGCGTTACGAGTACTACCCGCTGATGAGCCGCGCCGACCGCGGCATCGAGCGGCTCGATTACGACACGTGGGAAGTGCTGCTCGGCGGCGTCGGCAACGTGCCCGAGGATCTCGGGATCAATGTGAGCAAGACGCTCTTCGCGCCGCGCCTCGGCCTGGCCTACCGCATCAACGACAAGACGGTGTTCCGCACCGGCTACGGCGTGACCAACAATCCGCTGCCGTGGTCGCGTCCGTTGCGCGGCTTCTACCCGCTGACGATCGGCTTCAGCACGAGCGCCACCGGCAGCGACTTCACGTCGATCCCGATCGAGGCCGGCATCCCCGAGATTCCGCTGCCCGACGTCAGCAGCGGCCGGGTGCCGCTGCCACGCGGCGTCACCATGCGCACGCCGAATCCGGCCGACGTGGAGCGTTCGCGCATCCAGCAGTGGAACGTCACGCTCGAGCGTCAGGTCCCGCTGGACGTCGCGCTCAGCCTGTCCTACGTGGGCACGCGCACCGACGGCGGCTACGCCGACCAGAACCTGAACTACTCGGAGGGTGGCGGCGACGCCAACCGGCAGTTCTTCACACAGGCTGGCACGGCCGACGTCCTCGACTGGGCGGCGCGCACCCGCAGTCGCTACCACGGCCTGCAGATGGCCATCAACCGTCCGTTCAACAACGGCCTGCTGCTGAAGGGTGCGTATACCTGGAGCAAGGCGATGAACGAGACGGACGAGGACGGCTGGGCCACGCTCACCTGGAGCCAGCCTTCGCAGCTGCACCGCAACTACGCGAAGGCGGGGTACGACCGCACGCACGTGTTCCAGATGGGCTTCGTCTACGAGCTGCCCTACAAGCAGCAGCCCAGTGTGGTCGGCCGCATCCTCGGCGACTGGCAGGTCAACGGCGTGTTCAGCGCCTTCTCCGGCACGCCGTTCGGCATCGGCGGCGACAACACGGCGCTCGGCCAGCGCCAGGGGTCGCAGACAATCGAGCAGGTCGGCGAGATCCGCCGTGTCGGCGATCCGGGTCCGGATGATGTCTACTTCGATCCTGCGGCGTTCGCGCAGCCGGGCAACAAGTGGGGCAACACGGGCCGCAACTTCCTGCGCGGTCCGGGCCAGTGGAACCTCGACTTGAGCCTGTTCAAGGCGATTCCGTTCGGCGGCAACCGCCACGCGGAGATCCGGCTCGAGTCGACCAACATCCTGAACCACACGCGCTGGAACAACCCGGTCACCGGCTTCACGGATCCGAACTTCATGAAGATCCGCAGCGCCGGCGATCCGCGGCGCATCCAGATCGGGTTCCGGTTCCAGTTCTGATCCGCGGGCTCGACTGACTTTCCGACGCCGGAGGGGGCAATCCCCTCCGGCGTTTTTTTTTGCAGCTTCCCCTGTCACACTGCAGCGGTCGAAAATTCAACAGGAGCCCGAGAGCAGGGGAGGTCAGGGGAGGCAATTTTCTGTGGGGCAGTCGCGTCTTGTCGGGCACTCTCTCACTACACTGAAAAGTCGCTGTTCGTCCGAACAGTCGCCGCGTGAAAACTCCCCTGAGCGGCCAGCGGCCAGCGGCCAGCGGACCGCGGACGGCGAACGACCGCTCCGCGAACTGACCTGCTACGATCGAAGGATGACCCGCGGCATCGCCATCCTCGTGACCCTGGTGACGCTTGGCTCGTCCGGCGCGGCGCGGGCGCAAGGCGCTGATTCTGCGGCGCGGAGCCGGGAGGCGTCCCGGGCGATGGAAGCGGGGCGGTTCGACGAGGCGGTGGCGATTTATCGGGAGCTGCTGAAGGTCGTGCCCGACGAAGCAGGGCTGCTGATGAATCTCGGCATGGCCCTGGCGATGGGAGGGCACGAAGCGGAGGCGATCCCGCCGCTGGAGCGCGCGGTGGCGCGCGATCCGAAACTCGCTCCGGCGCAGCTCTTCCTGGGATCCAGCTATCTCGCGCAGGGTCACCACGCCCGTCACGTCCGTCGTACGGAAGTAGAACTGCGGGCGGTAGTTGTTGAAGAACGGCGTGTGCCGGCCACC
>JBOGIX010000420.1:0-3210 GCA_050744685.1 Vicinamibacterales bacterium
GGGCGAGCCGATTTCGATGCCGGTCGGGCCGGCCACGCTGGGACGCGTGATGAACGTGCTCGGCGAGCCGGTCGACTTCCCCGATCGCCCCGTGCAGTCGGCGGAGCGGTGGTCGATTCACCGTTCCGCGCCGGCACTCGAGGAGCAGTCGACCGAGCTGCAGATGTTCGAGACGGGCATCAAGGTCATCGACCTGCTCGAGCCGTATTTGCGCGGCGGCAAGATCGGCCTGTTCGGCGGCGCCGGCGTGGGCAAGACCGTCATCATCCAGGAGCTCATTCACAACGTCGCGATGAAGCACGGCGGCGTGTCGGTGTTTGCCGGTGTGGGTGAGCGCACGCGCGAGGGGAACGACCTCTGGCTGGAGTTCCAGGAGAGCGGCGTCATCAACCTGGACGACATGGAGAAGTCGCGCGCCGCGCTCGTCTACGGCCAGATGACGGAGCCGCCGGGTGCGCGCCTGCGCGTCGCGCTGAGCGGCCTGACCGTGGCCGAGTATTTCCGGGACGCGGAGAACAAGGACGTCCTGCTCTTCATCGACAACATCTTCCGCTTCACGCAGGCCGGCTCCGAGGTCTCGGCGCTGCTCGGCCGCATGCCGTCGGCCGTCGGCTACCAGCCGACGCTGCTGACCGAGATGGGTGAGCTGCAGGAGCGCATCACCTCGACCAAGAAGGGATCGATCACCTCGGTCCAGGCGATCTACGTGCCCGCCGACGACTACACCGATCCGGCGCCGGCCACGACGTTTGCGCACCTCGACGCGACCACCAACCTGTCGCGCGCCATCGTCGAGCTCGGCATCTATCCGGCGGTGGACCCGCTGGCCTCGACATCGCGCATCCTCGACGCCCGCATCATCGGCGACGAGCACTACAATGTGGCACGGGCGGTGAAGCAGGTGCTGCAGCGCTACAAGGACCTGCAGGACATCATCGCCATTCTCGGCATCGACGAACTGTCCGAGGAAGACAAGCTGACCGTCGGCCGCGCGCGCCGCATCCAGCGCTTCCTGTCGCAGCCGTTCTTCGTCGCCGAGCAGTTCACCGGCTTCTCCGGGAAGTACGTGCCCATTGCGGACACGGTGCGCAGCTTCCGGGAGATCGTCGACGGCAAGTACGATCACCTGCCGGAGCAGGCGTTCTACATGGTCGGCACGATCGAAGAAGCCGTGGAAAAAGCCGAGAAGATGAAAGGCTAGTGGCGCGTTCGCCGCGCCGAGCATATGGCCCTACCGACCTCCATCGACCTGCAGATCGTGACCCCGGACCGCATGCTCGTACACGAGCAGGTGGACGAGGTCCAGGTTCCCGGCGTCAACGGCTACTTCGGCGTGCTGCCGGGGCACACGCCGCTGCTCGCGGCACTCTCGGTCGGGGAGCTGTGGTACCGCAAGGGACAGGAGAAGATCTACCTGTCGATCGCCTACGGGTTCGCCGAGGTGCTGCCGGATCGCGTCTCCATCCTGGCGCAGCTGGCGGAACGCGCCGAGGAGATCGACGTCGAACGCGCCGAGGCGGCGCGCCGCCGCGCATCGGAGCACCTCGAGCAGCGATCCGACGTCGACTACGAGCGTGCGCGGGTGGCGCTGACCAAGTCGCTGACGCGACTCCAGGTCTCGTCGCGCATCGCGTCGGGCGCCGGGTCGCGGATGAAGCGGCTGCAAAGGGAAGGGGCCTGACCGGCCGCGTATGAGCCGCGCGACGTTCTCGTGGGCCGTCAGTTCGGATCCCGGCCTCCGTCGAAGCAGTAACGAAGACAGCTACTGCACCCGCCCGGACCTCGGCCTCTTCATCGTCGCCGACGGGATGGGCGGGCATGTGGCGGGCGAAGTGGCGTCGCGCGTCGCCGTCGAAGCCATCCAGGTGTTCATCCAGGAAACGGCCGGGGCGGACAAAAACCGCACCTGGCCGTTCCCGTTCGAACCCGCGCTCAGCCTCGAGGCCAACCGGCTGAAAGCCGCCTTTCGCCTCGCCAATCGCCGCATCGCCTCGACCATCGCCGACTCACACGATCTCCGCGGCATGGCCACAACCGCGTCGGCGCTCCTCAGCGGTCCCGAGGGGGCCTGCGTGGCGCACGTCGGCGACAGCCGGGTCTACGTGCTGCGCGACGCCAGGCTGGAACAGATCACCCACGATCACTCGTGGGTGGAGGAGCAGGTCAGGGCGGGAACCATGAGCCCGACCGCTGCGCGCCAGCACCCGTGGCGGAATGTCGTGACGCGCGCGCTCGCCGGAGGCGAGGATCCGGAAGTGGACGTCACCCAGGTCGAGCCGGCCAAGCCGGATCGGTATCTGCTCTGTTCCGACGGCCTTTTCTCCGTCGTCCCCGACACCCAGATCGCCGCCATTCTCGGCGACCGATCGGTGCCGCTCGAACAGGTGTGTCAGCGGCTCGTGGAAGCCGCGAACGCGGCAGGAGGGCCCGACAACATCACGGCGCTGGTGTTGGAGGTCGATGCTCCGTAACCTCGCGCGGCTCGGCCGCTATCGCGGTCTGATTCACAGTCTCGTCGCGCGTGAGCTCAAGGCCCGCTACCGCGGTTCCGTTCTCGGTTTCTTCTGGTCCTTCATCAACCCGCTCCTGCTGCTGCTCGTCTACTCGTTCGTCTTCGGCTACGTGATGCCGCAATCGAAGGACGAACGCGTGGACCCATATGCGCTGTTCATGTTCTGCGGCATCCTGCCGTGGACGTGGTTCTCCTCGTCGCTGGCCGAGTCGTCCGGCGTGCTGATCTCGGGCGGCAATCTGATCAAGAAGGTGCTGTTTCCCGCCGAGATCCTGCCGATCGTCACCGTCCTGGCGAACATGGTCCACTATTTCTTTGGGCTGGTGATCCTCGCCGGATTCCTCATTTACTACCAGCGGCCGCTGAACCTGTCGGAGCTGGCAATTTTCCCGCTGGTCGTGCTCGTGCAGCTCGTGCTCACGCTCGGCTTCGCCCTGATCCTGTCGGCGCTGACGGTGCACTTCCGGGACATCCGGGACATTCTGTCGAACCTGCTCACGTTCTGGTTCTTCGCCACGCCGATCATCTATTTCTACAACCTGCCGACCGTGCAGCAGTTCCGGTGGCTGTTCGATTTCAATCCGTTCTTCCATCTCGTGGTGTCGTATCAGGAGATTCTGTTCTTCGACGGACCGTTCTGGGAGGGGCATCTGCTGTGGCTGCTGGCGCTGGGCGTGGCCTCCTGCGGGCTCTTCGTC
>JBOGIX010000421.1:0-2937 GCA_050744685.1 Vicinamibacterales bacterium
CCCAATTCCCAAGGCGCGTCGCCCGAGCAGCTGGACGGAAGTTGCGGCGCAAAGCTGGTTGGTCAGACTTTCACCCAGCTCTCCCGCACTGGTCGCTTTGGGAGTTGGGAGGAGTCGGGAGTTGGGCGTTGAGAGTTGACGATTGAGCCCAACTCCGGTTTAGTGTCAACCATGACCCCATCAGAGCTGATCGTCGAGGCGGCGCACGATGGTCTGCGGCTCGATCATTTCCTGACGATGGTGCTCGGCGGACAGTCGCGATCGCGGATTCAGCGGCTGATCAAGGAGGGAAAGGTCACCGGGCCCTCACCGGCGATTCGCGCCAGTACGCCGGTCGCCGCCGGCGAAACCTACGTCGTCGATTTTCCGGAATTGAGGCCGGCCACGCCCGAACCGGAAGCATTGCCACTGCGCATCGTATTCGAGGATCCCGACCTCGTGGTGCTGGACAAGCCGGCGGGGATGGTGGTGCACCCGGCCGCGGGTCACGACAGCGGCACGCTCGTGAACGCGCTGCTGCACCACGTCAAGGACTTGAGCGGGGTGGGCGGCGAAGCGCGTCCTGGCATCGTACACCGCCTCGATCGCGGCACCTCGGGGCTGATGGTCGTCGCCAAGCACGACCGCGCGCATCAGGAGCTGGCGCGGCAGTTCCACGATCGCGAGGTCGAGAAGGAGTACACGGCGCTCGTCTGGGGCGTAGTGCATGCCGGGCGCCGGATTGAGGAACCCATAGGCCGGGACCCGAAGGATCGGCAGAAGATGTCGACGAGGGCAAGGCGTGCACGGAGCGCGGTAACGCGCGTCACGTTCGCGCGGCACTTCAAGGGAGCAACGCTCGTCAGGGTCGCGATCGCGACCGGCCGCACGCACCAGATTCGTGTGCACCTGAGCGCCATCGGCCACCCGATCGTGGGCGACGTGACCTACGGCGGCGTGCACCGGCGGGTGGCCAACAACCTGCGCGCGGTGATGCGCCTCGAGCGCCCGTTCCTGCACGCCTCGCGCCTCTGCTTCACCCACCCCATCGACGGCCGCCGCGTCGAGTTCGACTCGCCCCTGCCGCTGGACCTCGAAGCGGTGATCGACGACATCGCGACCAGGGAGGAAACGCTCTGATTCCCGAATGCATCAGAAAGATCAACAGGAGCAGGTGATCTTTTCCGTGTCCCGGATCGTCGTCAGACAAGCCCGAGTCCGATGACCGTCTTCATGTCGACGATCTCCCCGCTCCTGACCATCTCGCGCGCGTCCTTGAGCGTGAAGACGCGGACCTCGATGTCCTCGTCTTCGTCGAGCTCGGCCTCTTCGGCGGGCTCGTTCAGGCCCGAGACGCGGAAGAAGAACATCTCCTCGTCGCAGTAGCCGGGCGTCGGAAACATCGCGGCGAGGCGGACGACGGTGTCCGGCACCTGGCCGATCTCCTCGTGACATTCACGGCGTGCCGCCTGTTCCGGCGTTTCCCCTTCGTCTACGCTGCCGGCAGGCAGCTCCCACAGCCAGCGGTTCACGGCATAACGGTATTGCCGGATCAGGATGACCTTCCCCGGCTCCGGGACGGGGACGATGATGGCCGATGGGGGATGGCGAATGACGTCGACCGTGAGCTCGCGCCCGTTCGGCATGCGCGCGGTATCGCGGTCCACGTCGAACACCTTGCCGTCGAAGATTCGTGTGGTCGAAAGACGCTCGGGATCGGCCATGCGGTGGACGCAGCTCCAGTCGGAGAGGGACGGACGCTACTGGACGGTTTCCTGAATCTCGCGATCCATCTCCACCCCCGAATGCGTCTGGGCGGCCGATGGAAGGAGCGCCAGCTTCAGCACCTCTTCGATGTGCGAGACATAGTGGATGGAGAGCTCGCGCCGCAGCTCCTCGGTCAGGTCTTCCTTGATGTTCTTCTCGTTCTGCCGCGGCAGGATGACCTTGGTAATGCCGTGACGCCGCGCGGCGAGGACCTTCTCCTTGATGCCGCCGACCGGCAGGACGCGGCCCGAGAGCGTGATCTCGCCGGTCATGCAGAAGTCGGGGCGAACGGCCCGCCCCGTGAGCTCCGAGGCCAGCGCGGTCACCATTGTCACGCCCGCCGAGGGGCCGTCCTTCGGGATGGCGCCCGAGGGCACGTGCAGGTGGATCTCCGCGTCCTTGTAGAAGTCCGGGTCGACGCTGTAACGGGTGGAGTTGGTGCGGAACCACGACAGCGCGGTGCGCGCGGACTCCTTCATGACGTCGCCGAGGTGGCCCGTCAGCGTCAGCGTGCCGCCGCCCTGCATGCGCGACGCTTCGACGAAGAGCACTTCGCCGCCGGCCGGCGTCCAGGCGAGGCCCACCGCCACGCCGGGATCCTTCGTGCGGTTCTCGATCTCCTCGTCCAGGAACGTCGGGGCGCCCAGCATCGACACCACCACGTCGGGCGTGATCACGATGCGCGCCTCGTCCCCTTCGGCGCGCCGCCTCGCCACCTTGCGGCAGAGCGCGCCGATCTCGCGCTCGAGGTTGCGCACGCCCGCCTCGCGCGTATAGCCGCGGATGACGTTGCGGATCGCGGCGTCCTGGAACTCCACGTGATCGGGGGTCAGCCCGTGGTTGGCGATCTGCTTGGCGATCAGGTGCTCGGTCGCGATCTCGAGCTTCTCTTCTTCGGTGTACCCGGCGAGCTCGAGCACCTCCATGCGATCGCGCAGCGCCGGCGGCACCGGATCGAGCACGTTGGCGGTCGTGAGGAAGAGGACCTCGGACAGATCGAAGGGCACGTCGAGGTAGTGATCGCGGAACGTGTTGTTCTGTTCCGGATCCAGCACTTCGAGGAGCGCCGACGCGGGGTCGCCGCGGAAGTCCGAGCCGAGCTTGTCGATCTCGTCGAGGATGAACACTGGGTTGCGCGACTCGGCGCGGCGGATGCCCTGAATGATCTGGCCGGGAAGCGCGCCGATGTAG
>JBOGIX010000422.1:0-3994 GCA_050744685.1 Vicinamibacterales bacterium
CCGGACGGCCTTGCCGCCGTAGTCCTCGGCCTGCCGCGGCGGTTGTCGGGGGAAGCCAACGAGCAGACGCCGCTCGTCGAGGCGCTGGCGGCGGCGCTGAAGGGACTGATCGAGGTTCCGCTCGTCCTTCAGGACGAGCGCCTGTCGAGTCACGAGGCTGAACAACTGTTGTCGCGCCGCAAGAAGGACTGGCGCCGTCGCAAGCCGCTGCTCGACGCCACTGCTGCCGCCGTCATCCTGCAGGACTATCTGGACTCGCAATGAAACGTATTCTGCTGGCCGCGCTCGCAGTGGTCATCGTCGGTCTGGGCGCCGGCGCCGTCTGGCTGCTCCTCGGAGCGGAGAAGCCCTACAAGGGCTACGAAGCCGCCGAACAGTTCGTGGAGATCCCTCCGGGCGCCGGTCCCGCTGCGATCGGCCGCCGGCTGGCGCAGTCCGGCATCGTGCGCGACGAGTTGAGCTTTCGTGTGGCGCTCTGGCGGAGCGGTCAGGCCCGACGCCTTCAGGCGGGCGAGTATCGATTCGATCGTCCGATGAGCGCCCGCGAGGTGATCGACAAGCTGGTGAAGGGCGCCGTATTCCTGCGCGCCGTCACGTTCCCCGAGGGGCTCACCATCCGGCAGATGTCGCAGGTCTATGAACGGGCGGGGTTCGGCCAGGCCGCCGAGTTCGTGCACGCGGCGCAGGACGTCTCGCTCATCCTGGAGCTCGATCCGGCGGCACAGGACCTCGAAGGCTACCTGTTTCCCGATACTTACACGCTGCCGCGCAAGACGACCGCCGCACAGCTCGTGAGCCGGATGGTGACGGCCTTTCGCGATGCCTTGAGCCCCGAGTCCGTCGAGCGCGCGGCCGCACGCGGCCTGACCGTGCGACAACTGGTGACGCTGGCCTCGCTCGTCGAGAAGGAAACGGCGAAACCGCAGGAGCGGCCGATCGTGGCGGCCGTGTATGCCAACCGGTTGAAAGCGGGGATGCCGATGCAGGCTGATCCCACGGTGATCTATGCGCTCGAGCGCCTCGGCAAGTACGACGGCAACATCACGCGCGAGGATCTCCGGTTCGATTCGGCGTACAACACGTATCGCTATCCCGGACTTCCGCCCGGACCGATTGCATCACCGGGCCGTGCGTCGATCGCCGCGGCGGCCGATCCGGCCGACGTGCCGTACATCTTCTTCGTGAGCCGAAACGACGGCTCGCACGTGTTCTCGACCACGCTCGACGAACACAATCGCCACGTCTTCGAATTTCAGGTGAAGCCGTTCAGGCGTCCCGCGCAGGCGCGGTAATACCCGCTGCGATCTTCCCGCCGAAGCGCTTCGCGCGCAGGCGGAAGGCGGAAGCCACACCCCCGCTCGCGCGGCCGCGGCAGCTCGCGCGGATCTTCAATACTGCACGGCGAGGGTGACGCTTGCCGAGCGGCCAGGGGCGTACACCCAGCGGGCGTCCGGGCTGGCGTAGTAACTGTCGTCGAGCAGGTTGCGGACGTTCGCCCGCAGCTCGAGGTTGCGCGTCAGCGTATATCCGGCGCCAAGATCGACGATCGTCGCGCCAGGGGCGGAGATCTCGCTCGGGCCCGGGCGGTCGTCCCTGGCGAGGAACGCCCCGCGCACGTGAGCGAACGCCCGCCGGCCGAAATCCTTCCTCACCAGCATGGTCACGCTGTCGGCCCCTACATCGTCCAGGTGGTCATCGTCATCGAGCGCGACGCCGCGGCCGATGGCGCCTCCGAGCTCGAGCGAGAGGCCAGCCCCGAGATCAGTTCGGCTCTCGATTTCAAAACCCCTCAGCCGCGCGCGTCCGCGGTTGCGGAAGAAGAAGAAGTCCGTGGCGGTCGAATAGCGCTCGACGAGATCCGAAATCCGGTAGTGATACACGTATGCGCCGAGTTGCGTGCGGCCGAGGGCGTAGTGCGCGCCGAAGTCGAACTGCAGCGTGGTCTCGGGCGTGAGGTGGGGATTGCCCGTGATGAAGCCCCGTCCCGACGGGCCCCGATAGTAGCGATCCGACAGGGTAGCGTCGCGAAAGCCGCGCGCCACCTGGCCCGTGAGGCTGATGCCGGAGAACGGACCTGCCGTTACGGCGCCGAATCCCGAGAAGGCGCCGTTCGACGTCGAACGATCGCCGAAGAACCCGCCGGCATTGGCTGTGGCCACGTGATCGCCGCGGATCCCGCCCGATACCCTGACATGAGGCGCCACGGCGGCTTCGGACTGCACGTAGGCGCCAATGTCCGTGCGGCGGGCCGAGCCGATCGACACATTGGCCGTGTCGGATGCAATCGCGCCAGCCGTGTCGTAGGCGAGTCGAATGTCGAGCGCTTCCAGATCGTAGCGGCCGTTCACGTCGATGCCGGCCTCGACACGCGCCGGCCCGACCGCACGCGTGGCGCTGCCCTTGACATGGAAATCCTTCGCCGAGATGTCCGCGCGCTCGAGGCTGCGCGCGGCGCTCGCGGTGGGGAAGCGATCCTGATCGGTGCGCTGCTCGAATGCGCCGAGGAAGCCAGAGAGGGCGACCCGCTGGAACCCGGCGATGTTGGCAACCTCGTACGAGCTCGTGAAGCGGTGCGAGTCCTCGTACGGGTAGTAGAAGCGGACCGTGCCGGAGTTGTTGCGGGGACGCTCGATGTCCCGTCCGAAGTCGCTTTGCAGCACCGCGGAGAACACACCGCGTCCGACCTGGTGATCGAAGCGCGCCAGGAAACCCCGATCCTGCCATCCGGAGTTGAGGACCTCGCCCTCCCCCTCGGGGCTGTCCCAGTCGTCAGCACCGCGTGCGTGGACCTGGAGGAGCACGCCTCCCTTCGTCAGCCCCTTGGCGACCTCGAGCGATCCGCGGCGATCCGGGATGCCAGCGCCCAGCGTTCCGGACGCGCGCACGCGCAGCGGCGATCCAGGTTCCGCGCGACGCGTCCGCACCGAGATGACGCCTCCAATCGCGTCCGATCCATACGCCACCGAGCCCGGACCGCGCGCCACGTCGATGCCCTCGAACGCGGCGGGATCGGCAAAGGTCGCGCTCGGGCCGACGCGCCGTTCCGAACTGACGCGGCCGCCATCGATGAGAAGCAGCGTGCGGCCGCGGGCGAGGCCGCGGATGGCGGGCGCCGCGGCGTGGCCTTCCGACACCTGATTCACGCCAGGCACGGTCTCGAGCGCCTGCAGCAGGTGCTCCGGCGAACGCCGCGCCACGTTCAACGACGACAACAGGGTCGTCGCGGCGGCCGGGGACACGCTCACGCTCGGCGCCGCGCCGACAACGGTCAGCGACTCGTCGGCAAGCGGATTGACCGCAAGCTCCGCACCGTCGCCTTCGGCGTTCTCGACGGTGATCGGGCTCGCAACCTGTCCGCTCGCGAGCACGACGATCACCTGAAACGGCACGGCCGGCCTGGGCGTCCACGTAAAGCGGCCCTCGTGGTCCGTTTTCACCGTGCCCGGGACCCCGGCCACGGACACGGTCGCACCGGCGATGCCCGTGCCCGTGTGTCGATCGACAATGCGCCCGGAGAACGACGATTCCTGCGCCGCGGCCGGATACACGAGGCCGAGGGCCAGCAGAACGGCGCGAACGACATTCGCAAACAGCGCTCGCTCGGTCATGTTCTGATCTGTCTGTCGTCTGTATCGGAGGCTAGTGACCGACGAAGGCGTTTCGTTGCAAGGTCGGACCGGAACCGGGCGCAAGTATTTTCCTGACGCGGGTGCTACTACCAGATGTCGTAATTGGGCGCCCAACGCAACTCCCAACTTCCACCTCCCAAGGCGCAGCCGATCGAACCATCAGGGTGAAAGTCGACGCTTGGTAGCTGTTTGGGGCGATTGGCACCGCGCTCTGCCGACCGTTTCGCCTTGGGAGTTGGAAGTTGGAAGTTGGGAGTTGAGAATGTTTTACCGTTCGCCCCATTTCAGCTTCTGGCGGAGCACGTCGAAGTAGGAGCGGCTCGACGATCGCACGAGGCGAAGCGGCCGTTCGGCGCGGCGGATAG
>JBOGIX010000423.1:0-4068 GCA_050744685.1 Vicinamibacterales bacterium
CGTCGAACTCGTACGACGCGGAGATGGTGTTCGGCGTCTCCTGGTCGTCGTCGAACATGAACTTGCCGCCGATGGCGGTCACCTTCGTGGGGTGAGTCACGCCGAGGCCCCAGCGCGCGATGTCCACCTCGTGAATGCCCTGGTTACCGAGGTCGCCGTTGCCCGTGTCCCAGAACCAGTGCCAGTTGTAATGGAAACGATTCTTGGTGAACGGCCGCATCGGTGCCGGGCCGGTCCAGAGGTCGTAGTCGACGCCAGGCGGCACCGGCTCGGGCGGCGTCTTGCCAATGGTGTCGCGCCACTTGAAGCAGAGGCCGCGCGCCATGTACACGTCGCCGAACTCGCCGTCGCGCAGCCGCTTCACGGCTTCCTGGAGTGCCGGAGACGAGCGGCTCTGGCTGCCGTGCTGCACGAGCCGATCGTACTTACGCGCCGCGGCGACGATCTGCTGCGATTCGAAGACGTTGTGCGAGCACGGCTTCTCGACGTAGACGTCCTTGCCGGCCTGCACCGCCCAGATCGTCTGCAGCGTGTGCCAGTGGTTCGGCGTGGCGATCGAGACCGCGTCGATGGTCTTGTCTTCGAGCAGCTTGCGGAAGTCGACGTAGGCCGTGGCCTTCTTCGCGCCGCCGAGCGACTCGAGCCGCTTCATCTTGTCGCCGATGTGCGATTCGTCGATGTCGCAGACCGCGGCAACCTCGACGTTGGGAAGGCGCGACCACCCGGTCAGGTGACTGCCGCCGCGGCCGCCCGCGCCGACCACGGCAACACGCACCGTTTCATTCGGGCTCGCCAGCCCCCGGATGCCGGCGCCTGCCGCCATCATCGCCGTGCTCATCATGAAATATCGTCGGTTCATAGTCGCTCCTGGGGAAGTGCTCTGCCTGGCAAGAAGTTTCGCATTCGACCGCTCCGCCGGATGGGAGCCAATAGTGTCCGGATTGGCGAATGGCGTCAAGTTTCCGACCGGGATTCGCCGTGGATTCGCCACCGCGATTTCCCAACCGGCAGTGCGGCGTGCGCGTCTCAACTGATCATGTCGAGGAGCATCAGCATGTCCATTCGATCGTTCGTCCTTCCGCTCGTGGTCGGCCTGGTGGCCGGCTATGCCGTCGCCGGCACGTCCACGACGGCGCAGACCGACCCGCTGCCTTTTACCATTGGCGATACGGTGACGCTCAAGTACGAGACGACCGTGTCGGAAAGCTACGTCGAATGCGGGGTTGCGGATATCCGGGGGGAGTACGTGAAGTGCGAAAGCCGCGGCTCGCGGTTCGGAAGCGAGCCGGTCGAGAACTGGTACAGCCTGCGGTCGATCGCGCAGATTCGAAAGCGGGTCAAGTAGCGCAGAGTTCGTGCTCGGAGCCATCCGCTGCCGCAGCGGATCTCGCCTGCGATCAGAAGTCGAACCGCAAACCGAAGCGATACCAGGGGCGGTAGTACTCGATTTGCACCGGACGGTCCGGCGTGCCGTCGTAGAAGATCACCGGGGCGTTCGTCAGGTTGGCGCCGTCCAGGAACACCCGCCAATGCGGCGCCAGGGCGAACGCAACGGACGTGTCCAGCTGCGCGCGGCGGGCGTACACGCGGCGCGCGTCTGGATCGCTGTCGTCGGCGCTGCTCCGGAACGCTCCGTGGATGTTCATGCCGGCGCGGGCCGACAGCCGTCTGCGTTCAAACGACACCTCGACGTTGCCCGAGCGACGCGGCTCACCCGGCAGGGCACCGCCAAGCTGCTCGATATCTTTCCCGGTGACATCTGCCCGCGTGAACGCCACGGTCGAATAGAGGCTCAATCCCTGCAGCGGCTGCGGCAGGAACGTGAATCGCTGCTCGTAAGCGAGCTCCACCCCCTGGAGCCGCAGCGGCTTCCCGTTCAATGGATACGACACGTCGTAGGACTCATCGTCTATCAATTCGCGGCGCCAGGAGTGCCAGACGTAGTCGCTCACGCGCTTGTGGAACGCGGCTGTCGACAGCAGGCCTGTCGCTCCGAGGTAACGTTCGACCGACACGTCGAACGACAGGGCGCGCGTGGGCTTCAGCGCCGTATCGCCGCGCAGGATCTCGCGATCGTCCTCGTCGATCGTCTCTCTCGGAATGAGGTCTTCGTACGACGGCCGGGCGATGTTCGTCGTGACCGCGGCGCGAACGACCGTGTTCGCGTCGGGCAGGAACCTGACGTGCGTCGACGGGAACCACGACGCGTGCGCCGCTGCATTGCTCGTGCCGGTCGCCATGCCGTCGGGAAGAACGAGCCGGAGGCCGTCGTAGTCGAGCCGATAGTGCTCGACGCGCAGCCCGGGAACGACGAGCCAGCGCTCCGCGATGGGGAGCTCCTGCATCAAGTACGCTCCCGCAACCGTTTCGATCCCGCTGAAGTTCAGAGCCGTTTCCCCATGGTCGATCTCCGTCTCGAGATCCGGAACCGCCATCAGCCGGGCCCCTGCATCTTCCGCAAGGCCGGCGCCGAACGAAGTCCGGCCATGAAGAAAGTCGCCAGGCCGGAACGTCGAATCCATGAAGGCCGGGAACGACGCATCGGGAACGCCGAATTCCGTGCTCGTCCTCGCTCGGGCCTTGCTCGCGTGTCGCAGGCTCGCGCCGGCACGAAGGGCGCGGCCGGCAGGGGATTCTGCGAGCGTGACTTCCGAGGCCAGGCTGAAGCCGCGCGCCGTCATCCGGGAGTCGCTCGTCGCGAGTGACGACAACGTAGAGCGATCGAGGCTCTCGTTGAGCGGCGCGGCGTCGACGAAGGTCGGCGCGATGGCCGTCGGCCCGAACAGCACGTCTTCCTGGAGGAACGCGGTGTCCATGCGGTCCGGCTCCGCCTCGCGCCCGTAGGTCCATCCGGCGCGGTGCTCGAACCGCCTGCCGAGCAGCTCGTGCTGCACGCGAACCGATGCCGAACCGAGCACCTGTTCCTGGAACCGATTCTTCAGATCGCGCTCGAGCTCGTGGTCATCGAGCAAACGGCGCGACCGGCGTCGCAGCTCGGAGTCTGCAAACCGTGAGTACAACAGATTCACTGCCGCGAGGCCACTGGCGCCGAACGAACGGTCGATTGTCGCGCTCCCGCCCGTGCGCCGGCGCTCGACGGTGTAATGACGCAGCTCGATCTCTTCCGGGCCGTCCTGGCCATGCGACGCTTCGACGGATTCTGCGCCGCGGTTCTCCAGGTTGTCGCTGACGCTCGCAAACAGGCCGAGCCCGGCGCGTCGCCAGCCTCCGCTAACCTCGCCGAGATACTGGCTGCCGCTCTTTCGCAGCGCGTTGTAGCCGCCCGACATCGTGCCCAGGATCGAGGTCCTGCGCGGTGCCTCGGTGAAGAGCGAGACCACGCCGCCGATTCCGTCGGGATCCATCGAGGGCAGCGAGGTCCTCGACACTTCCATGCGCTGGACGATGTTGGTCGGGATCACGTCGAGGGCGATCGGCCGCACCTCGTCTTCCGGCGACATCAGGATCGCCCCGTTGAGGACCACCGATGTGTGGGCGACCGGCAGGCCGCGAAACGCTGCGTAGCGGCCCTGGCCCTGATCGCGCTCGATCGCGACGCCAGGCAGACGCTGCAATGATTCGACGACGATTGTGTCGGGCAGGCGCCCGGCCTGGTCGGCGGCGACGATGCTGGCGACGTGGACGAGCGACCGTTGCACCTTGAGCGCCTGAACACGGGATTCCTCGATCGGCGAGATCTCCACGCCCGAGAGCCTGCCGATGTCGGGCACGAGCGTGATCTCCGCCTCGGTCCGTCGCCCGCCGGCGATGTCGAGCTCGATTTCCTGGGTAAGGTACCCCGCAACGGTGACCGTGATCCTGCGCGTGCCGCTCGGCAGCCGCAGGAGCTGGAACTCGCCGCGCGAGCCCGTGGTGACCGCGCGTCCCGCGTCTGGCGTGACCACCGCTTGCGGCACGCCGCGCCCGTCCAGCAGATCGGTGACGCGGCCGGCCACGGCCCCGACCGTCTGCGCGCGGGCGCTGTTTGCGACGAGCACGAGCCCCGCCAGGGCAAGGGCCGACCGCTGAAGAGTGATTCGCATCGATGATGTGCGCGATGTCGGAGGA
>JBOGIX010000424.1:0-12223 GCA_050744685.1 Vicinamibacterales bacterium
ATCCGGAGGCGCTCGCGCTGCACGCCAGGATCCGGCAAGCGGTGGAGCGCGCGGCGCCGCGCAAGCCTCGCGACACACGCGCCAGGACACGTACGCGCGTGTCGGACGCGGAGGCCATCGTCGCACGGCCGGCAGAGCCGAGCGACAGCAAGCCCGCGCCGCCATCGAGCCCGCCCGAGCGCGGACGGGAAACGCCTCGATCGGACGGAAAAACGCCGCAAGGAAGCCCCCGGGCAGCAACAGGCCGTCCGCGAGGACAAAGAAAGACGCACGACGAGAGCGATCTGCTGGACTGACATGAAAACCTGCTTCGTTGTGATGGGCTTCAACAGGAAGACCGATTACCAGACCGGGCGTACGCTCGACCTCGACAAGACGTATCGGATCCTGATCAAACCGACCGTGACCGAGGCAGGCCTCGAGTGCGTCCGGGCCGACGAGATCGTCCACTCGGGCGTGATCGACGTGCCGATGTACGAACACCTCCTGCAGGCGGATCTCGTGATCGCGGATCTGTCCACGAGCAACGCCAACGCGCTCTACGAGCTCGGCGTCCGGCACGCCCTACGGCCGTTCTCGACGATCGTCATCGCCGAGAGCAAGCTGCAGTATCCCTTCAATGTCGCTCACACGGCCATTCGGTCGTACCAGCACCTCGGCGACGCCATCGACTACGAGGAGGTGCTCCGGTTCCGGGCCGAGCTCAAAGCGGCGATCACGACGGTGCTCGAGCGCCAGGAGAAGGACAGCCCGGTCTACACTTACCTGCCGGCCCTGCGGCCGCCCGGGCTGGCGATGGGCCGGGGCACCGGCCGCTCCGAGACGATGAGGAGCGCGGCGGCGAACGGGACGCAGCCTGCGCCGCAGGCGTTGATGGCAGACGCGGATGCGGCCATCGAGCGCGGCGACTACGGCGCTGCCCGCTCGCTCCTGACCTCGGCCCGCAACGGGCGCAGCCCCGATCGCCCATGGACGTCGGACGATGACTACATGGTGCAGCGCCTGGCGCTCGCCACGGCGCGGAGTGCGTCGCCGGATCCGGTCAGCGCGCTCACCGACGCGCAGGAGATGATGGCCGTGCTCAAGCCGGCGGAGTCGCACGACCCCGAGACACTCGCGCTCTGGGGGGAGACCGCGCAGGCGTTGTGGACGGCGACCCGCGACCGCGCCCATCTCGAAGGCGCATTGGCCGCATACGAGCGCGCGTTCTTCCTGCGCAACGATATCGCCGACGGGGCGACGTTCGCGTTCCTGCTGAACGTCAGGGGATCGCTGTCGGAACCGGCCGACGCGATTGCCGACTTCGTACAGGCCCGTCGCGTCCGTGCGCGGATCGTTCGTGCCGGACTTCCGGCTGTCGAGGCCGCTCGCGCGCAGCCGGTGACGTCATCCGATGCCGCCGATGCGGCGAGGCGTGCGTATCGGCTGCGGGCCGCGCTGGCGGAAGGGTATCTGGGGACGGGAGTGAGGGCGGAGTCGGACCGGTGGCTGAGCGAGGCCATCGCCCTGCCCGTGCCGCAGCCGCTCAAGGACGCGACGCGCGAGCGGATGGCCACGCTGACGACTCTGCTCGCGCAGTCGCCGCTGCGGTTTCTCGCGGTCTAGTTCTCAAAGCCTGTGAACTTTCGTAGCTTCCGGCTGAAGCCGGAAGATTTTCCGAAGATCTTCCGCCTGAAGGCGGAAGCCACCCGCTCGGCGTACGATTTATTCACACGCGCTGCAGCCGGAAGTCACGCGTTTCCAGGTGAAGATCAGGCTAGCATCGCCAGCAGGGCCTTCTGCGTGTGCAGGCGGTTCTCCGATTGATCGAGCACGACCGACACATCCGAGTCGATCACCTCGTCGGTGACCTCCTCACCGCGGTGCGCGGGCAGGCAGTGCATGAACAGCGCACCCGGCGCGGCGTGCGCCATCAATTCCGCGTTGACCTGATACGGCGCGAAGACGGCGCGGCGTTCGGTCGCCTCCGACTCCTGGCCCATGGACGTCCACACGTCCGTATAGACTGCGTCGGCCCCCCGTACGGCGGCCGTCGGATCGTTCAGCAGCTCGACTCGCCCGCCGAGCGTGGCGCCGCGCGCAATCGACCGGAGCGCTCCGTCGCCGAGCTCGTAGCCGGGCGGTGAGGCCACCTTCACCGTTGCGCCCAGCATCGACGCCGCCTGCGCGAGCGAGAGCGCGACGTTGTTGCCGTCCCCGACGTAGGCGACGGTCCGCCCCTTGAGCGATCCCCACTTCTCGACCATCGTCAGGCAGTCGGCGAGCGCCTGGCAGGGATGTTCCTCGTTGGTCAGTGCATTGACCAGCCGCAGGCGCGGCGCAGCGGCGGCGAACTCCTCGAGGCGCGCGTGCGCGAACGTTCGAATCACGACGCCGAACACCCATCGTTCGAGGTTCCTCGCCACGTCCTTCAGCACCTCGCGGCCGGCGAGCGCGACATCCTGCGGCTCGATCACGTCGCCGCCGAGCTCGCGCACGGCAATCTGGAACGTCGAGCGCGTGCGCAGCGAGGGCTTCTCGAAGAGGAGCGCGATGTGGCGCCCCTCGAGCGGACGGATGTGCGGCGCGCGCTCGGCGCGGGCGCGCTTCAACTCCGCCGCGAGGCGCAGGCACGACTCGAGCTCCGCACGGCCGAAGTCGAGGATGGAGAGAAAGCGGATGGGGGCAACAAGGCGCTCCGGTGCATTCTTCATAGCTTGTCGGGTCACGGCATAGTAGTTTCCAGTAACCAGTATCCGGTTCCCAGTCATCGTTCCACGGTGACCAGTTGACGCCGACCTCACCGATGGTTTGCCAGCTGGTCACTGGCGACCACGAAAAAGCAGCTGACAACTGGAAACTGGAAACTGGCGACTACGTCCTGTACTCCGCATTGATCCGCACGTACTCGGCCGACAGATCGCACGTCCACATCCGCGCCTCGCCCGATCCGCCGGTGCCGAGATCCACTTCGAGATCGATGTCGGTCCCTTTCAGGTAGGCAGCGGCCTCCGGCGCCCGCTCGTCGTGCGGGCCGCCGCCGCTGAAGAGCTCGACGTGCCCAATCCGAATCCGGGCGCGATCGAGGACCAGCGAGTCGGTCGCGCGTCCGGCTACGGCAACCAGCCGCCCCCAGTTGGGATCCCCGCCGTGGACAGCCGTCTTCACGAGCGGCGAATTGGCGATGGCCCGTGCCGTGGTCTTTGCGTCCTGCGGCGTGCGCGCCCCTTTGACCGTGATCGTGATCAGCTTCGTCGCCCCCTCGCCGCCCCGGACGATCCCAATCGCCAGCGGCTCGCAGACGAGCTTCAGCGCCGCCACGAGCTCGTCGAGGTCGGCGTCGCCCAGCTCGACGCCGCTCGCACCGTTGGCGAGCGCGAAGACGCAGTCGTTGGTGGAGCACTCACCGTCCACGCTGATGGCGTTGAACGTGTCGTCGACCGCTGCCTTCAGCGCGCGCTGCAGCAGCGCCGGGCCCACACGCGCGTCCGTGGTCACGAACCCGAGCATGGTTGCCATCAACGGCTCGATCATGCCCGAGCCCTTCGCCATGCCGCCGACGCGGAAGTCGCCCCCGCGCACCGATACTTCGGCGGCCGCCTCTTTCGGAAACGGGTCGGTCGTCATGATCGCCTGGGCGGCGCTCGCGCCGGCGCCGGGCGCGAGCGCGGCAACCGCCGCTTTGATGCCCGCGGCGACCTTGGCCATTGGCAGTTTCACGCCGATGACCCCGGTGGAGGCGACGAGCACCGACTCCGGCGCGCAGCCCAGTGCCGCAGCGGTCAGCCGGGCCATCTCCTGCGCGTGAGCGTGGCCATCCGGACCCGTGCAGGCGTTCGCGCAGCCGCTGTTGACGACAACGGCGAGCGCGTCCCCGCCGGATCGGCTCAGATGCGCCTTCGAGACCAGCACCGGCGCCGCTTGCGCGACGTTCGTGGTGAAGACCGCCGCAGCAGAAGCGGGCACGTCGCTGCGAAGCACTGCGAGATCGAGCTTGCCGTTCGCTTTGATCCCACAGGCGACGCCGGACGCGCGAAATCCCGCCGGAGCGGTCACGCCGCCTGACACGCCGGTCGCCGCATGCGCCGTCATGCGAGGACGGGCTCCCGCTCGTCCTTCTCCGCGCCGACGGGCGTCAACTGCAGCCGCTCGATGTTCGGCCGCCGCGGCGCGATGCCGCGCCCGTGGATCATCGCCGCGGTGCGATCCGGCACGGCGCCCATGCCGGGCTGCAGGTTGAGCCGCACGGCGTATTGCCCGCACCGCCGGAAGAGCGCGCACCCGGTGCAGTCGTGCGCGATCTTCTCCGGCACCCAGATGTGCGGCACGATGGTGAACCCGAGCCGCACGAAATGCGCCGGGTCGTGCGCGAACGCGCAGAGCGTCTCGTATCCGGCGATGCTCGCGCTCGTGGCCAGCTGCGCCACGAGCTGCGGTCCGATCCGCTTGCCGCGCTGCGCCTGCTCGACGACGAGCGATCGCACCTCCGCCACCCTGGGGCTGAGCCGCGCGAGCTCCGCGCAGCCCACCACGTTCGTACCGAGCTCGGCGACGAAGAACCGCGTCGCGTGCTCGCGGACATCGTCCAGGGATCGCGGAAGAAGGTGCCCCGCTTCGAGATTGGCGGCAATCAGCGCGTGAATGGCGGGCGCGTCCGATGGACGGGCCGCGCGCAGCGTGACGCTCATGAACGTTCCCCCTTGGCAATGGTCGCGAGCGAGGCGTCGAGCAGCGCCGACATCTGCTCGATCTCCGCGGAGCCGATGATGTAAGGCGGCAGCAGCCGCAGCACGGTATCCGCCGTGCGATTGATCAGCAATCCGCGCTCGAGCGCGGCATCCACAACCGGCGCGGCCGGACGATCGAGCTCCAGTCCCCAGATCACGCCGGCGCCGCGCACGTTGACCACGCACGAATGGCGCGTCGCGAGACGCTCGAGGGCCGCCTTGATCTCCGACCCGATCTGCGCCACGTGCGCCAGGAGACCCGACTCCAGTTCATCCAGGAACACCATCGCGGCGCGGCAGGCGAGCAGGTTGCCGCCATACGTGCTGCCGTGGTCCCCGAACGATGCCGCGCGCGCGACGCGTTCGGAGAAGAGCGCCGCGCCGATCGGCACCCCGCCGCCGAGGGCCTTGCCGAGCGCCATCAGGTCGGGCTCGAGGCCAAGCGTCGACGAATAGAACGGCACGCCCGTTCGCCCCAGCCCGCACTGCACTTCGTCAGCAATGAGCAGCGCCCCGGTTTCCCTGCACGCCTTCTTGATCGCCTCCGCCATCCGCGGATCGAACGGGCGAACGCCCCCCTCGCCCTGCAGCGGCTCGACGATGATCGCTGCGGTGTTCTCCGAGACCGCCGCGAAGAGGGCGGCCGGGTCCGAGGTGGACACGAACGTCACGCCGTCGAGCAGCGGGCTGAACGGCGCGCGATAGTGATCGTCCCACGTCACCGACAGCGCCCCCATCGTCCGGCCGTGAAAGCCGCGTTCGAACGCAACGACCTCCGTTCGAGGCGTGCCCTGCGAGTGCCAGTAGCGGCGCGAGAACTTGAGGCAGGCTTCGACCGCTTCCGTGCCGCTGTTGCAGAAGAACGCGCGCGGCAGTCCGGACAGCGCCGCCAGCCGCGCCGCAACCTCCGACTGGAGCGGATGGAAGTACAGGTTCGACGTGTGGATCAGCTGCGCGGCCTGTTCGGCGATCGCCGAGACGAGGCGTGGATGCGCGTGCCCGAGCGACGAGACGCCGATGCCGGAAATGAAGTCGAGATAGCCGCGGCCGGTCGAATCGAACAGACGGCAGCCCTCGCCGCGCTCGAACACGACCGCCGCTCGGCGGTATGTCTGCAGCACGTGGGCGCTCTCGCGCGCCATGACCTCACTGGCGGTGTGGGTTGTCGTGGTCGTCATCGCACAGGTTCCTCAAATGCCATGAATGCCATGAATTCAAAGAATGCCAAGAATGACGTCGCTTCGGTATGCCAGAAACTGCCTGACGCAAACTCGCGAGGCGTTCCCCCGATTCCTGGCATTTCTGGCATTCATGAGCATTCCACTCTTCCTTCGGTGCTCCCTCAATACACCTTCGTCCCGACTGCGAGATCGAAATCCTCGACGTCGCGGCCGGCCACGATCGTTACATCGCGCACCCCGCGAGCGAGCGCCTGACGGCACGCGCCGAGCTTGGCGATCATGCCCGAGTGGGCCGTGCCCGACGCCGTCAGCGCGTTCACATCGGCGTCCGTCAGCCGCGGAATCGTGCCGCCCGCCGCGTCCAGCACGCCCGGTGTCGTGCCGGCGACGATCAGGCGCCGCGCGCCGAGTGCGGCGGCCAGGTGCGCCGCGAACGTGTCGGCGTTCACGTTCAACAGCGTACCGTCGCTGGCGATGCCGACACTTGCGACCACGGGCACATACCGCAGCCGCAGCAGATCGCCGACGAGCGCCGCATCCCCGCCCTCCGGTTCACCCACCAGGCCCAGATCCACGCGCTCGCCCTTCGTCGTCACCAGCGGTGCCGTCCTGACGGCGAGCCCGATGCCGGCATCGGCGCCCGTGAGCCCCACGGCGCGTCCACCCAGGCCGACGATAGCGGCGACCAGCGTCGTGTTCGTCCGGCCGGCGAGTACGGAGACGACGCTGTCGAGCGTATCGGCGTCGGTGATGCGCAGGCCGTCGGCGAACCGGGGTGTGAGCCCCCGCGCGCGAAGCTCGGCGTCGATAGCACGTCCGCCGCCATGCACGACGACGAGCGGTTCGCGCTCGGCCAGCCGTACGATCGCGGCGGCTGCAGCGCGGACGGCGGCGGCATCTTCGAGCAGTTCGCCCCCGAGCTTCAGGACTGTCGCTGCGCCCGCCACCGCGTCAGTCCAGTCCGGCGGCTTCAGGAAAGCCGAAGGCGACGTTGAAGTTCTGGATGGCCTGCCCTGCCGCTCCCTTCACCAGGTTGTCGATGCACGCGATCATCACCAGCTGCGTGCCGTCGGGCGACACACGCCAGCCGATGTCGCAGAAGTTCGTGTGCGCGACGTGCTTGATCTCGGGCAGATCCGCGCCTGTGAGCCGCACGAACGCGGATCCTTCGTAAGCGGTCCGCAGCGTGCGCTCGAGGTCGGCGCCGGTGACGCCCGGGCGCAGGCGCGCGTAGATCGTCTCGAGGATGCCGCGATCGAGCGGCACCAGGTGCGGCACGAACGTGACCGGCGCCCCGACCTCCTGCTCGATCTCCGCGCCATGGCGGTGCCCGAAGACCTTGTACGCCGCCATGCTGCCGTGAATCTCTGAAAAGTGCGTGCGCTCGTTCGGCGTCTTGCCGGCGCCGGAGACGCCCGACTTCGCGTCGATGATGATCCCCGGCTCGAGCAGTCCCGCCGCCACGAGCGGCTGCAGCGAGAGGATCGCGGCCGTCGGATAGCACCCGGCACAGGCGATCAGTCTGGCGCTGCCGAGCTCCTTACGGTAACGCTCGGTCAGGCCGTAGGTCACGGGGAGGCCCGGATCGGGCGTATGCGGATACCACGTCTCGCGCAGCTGCTTGTCGCGCAGGCGGAAGGCCCCGGATAGATCGAAGACCCTGGGGCCGCGCGCCGCCAGCTGCGGGCCGACCTCGGCCGACAATGTTTCCGGCACCGCGAGAAACACGGCATCCAGCGCGGCCAGCGCATCGAGATCCAGCGGCACGACGGGCGCATCCCAGATGCGGTTGAGCGCCGGCAGGCGGCGCGGCTCGGAATTGGCGGATCCCATCGCCGCTTCGAGCTTCACGGACGGATGTCGCGCGAGTCTCTTGATCAGCTCGACCCCGGCGTAGCCCGTCGCTCCGGCGACCCCCACCCTTACTGCCGCATAAGTATTCATCAGAAGGGTCAGAATACAGGCAACGTAAGTAGAAGTCAACGACTTACACATGGCCGTCTTGCATAAATTTGCCAATGTAATGTATAAATATAGATTCCTGAACAGCGACCGAACGATCCACCCATGAAGCTCCAGAGGCAGGCCATCATCCGGGATCTCGTCGAGCGCGAGGCAATCACCAGCCAGGAGCAGCTCAGGGCCGCCTTGCGCGGGCGAGGCATCGACGCGACCCAGGCGACGCTTTCCCGGGACGTCCGCGAGCTGGGCCTGGTGAAGCGGACGAGCGATGGCGCCTACCGGTCGCTCGGCACCGCCGCAAACGGCGGGTCGACGTCGGCGGACGTGGCGCTCGCGCGTGCCGCCGCCGAATACCTGCGGCACCAGGAGGTCGTGGGCCACATGATCGTGCTGCGCACCGATCCAGGACAGGCGCAGACGCTCGCCATTGCCATCGACCGCGCGAGCTTGCCCGAGATCGTCGGCACGATCGGCGGCGACGACACGATTCTCGTCATCTGCCGGACGGCGGAGACGGCGCAGGCAGTGGCCGACAGGATGACGAAGCTGCGGATGGAAGGGTGACAGTTGCCAGGATCCAGTTGCCAGTATCCAGTATCCAGTTGTTTTCAACTGGTCGCCGGTCGCCGCGTGCCAAGGCCATCAACTGGTAACCAGAAGCCATGACTGGAAACTGGAAACTGGGAACTGGAAACTGAGTAATTGAAAGAAACTCGATGAAACGAATCCTCCTCGCCTACTCGGGCGGGCTCGACACGTCGGTGGCGATTCCCTGGCTCCGGGAGACGTACAACGCCGAGGTCATTGCCGTGACGGTCGATCTCGGCCAGGGCCACGAGCTCGCCGCCATTCACGAGCGTGCGCTGGCGATCGGGGCGGTCCGCGCGCACGTGCTCGACGCGCGCGAGGAGTTCGTGGGCGAGTACATCCTGCCTGCGCTGCAGGCCGGCGCAGTTTACGAGGACCGTTACCCGCTCGCGACGGCGCTGGCGCGGCCGCTGATGGCCAAGCGTCTGGTCGACATCGCCCGCATGGAGGGGGCGTCGGCCATCGCGCATGGCTGCAGCGGCGTGCACAACGATCAGGTCCGCCTCGAAGCGTCGGCGCGCGCGCTGGACCCCTCGCTCGAGATCATCGCCGCGGCGCAGCTCTGTGGCATGTCGCGCGACGCGAAGCTCGAGTTCGCCCGCCTTCGTCGGATCCCCGTGCCCGACGCCAACGGCAGTCCCTTCAGCATCGACACGAACCTCTGGGGACGCGCGATTGCCCTGGGCGGCCTCGAGGACGCGTGGGTCGAACCGCCCGAGGACATCTACACGCTGACCCGGTCGCCGCAGGAGTGCCCTGACGAGCCCGCGTACATCGAGCTCGAATTCGACAAAGGCGTTCCGATCCGGGCCAACGGCGTGGAGATGTCGATGCTCGAGCTCATCGAGAGCCTCGAGATCATCGCCGGCGCGCACGGCGTCGGCCGCATCGACGTGGTCGAGAACCGGCTGGCCGGGATCAAGGCGCGCGAGGTGTACGAGGCGCCCGCCGCGGTGGTGCTGCACACCGCGCACAAGGAGCTCGAGAAGCTCGTGATCCCGCGCGAGCTCGAACGCGTGAAGCACGATCTCAGCCGCATCTACGCCGACCTCGTTTACAGCGGCCTGTGGTTCTCGCACACGCGGAAGACGATCGACGCCTTCGTCGCCGCGGTCCAGCCGCGCGTCACGGGGTCCGTGCGCCTGAAGCTGTTCAAGGGCGATTGCCGGATCGTCGGCCGCAAGAGTCCCTTCTGGTCGAGCCCCTCCGATGCGGCCGTCGCGACGGCCGATCCGCAGGCAGTCTGATGGCACATCTCTGGTCGGGAAGATTCGAGGGCGGCCCCGACGCCGCCCTCTTCGAGTTCGGCGCCTCCTTCCGCTTCGATCGACGCCTCTTCGAGGACGATGTGATCGGCAGCGTCGCGTGGGCGGAGGCCATCGCTGGCGCCGGTGTGCTGTCGGACCACGAGCTCCGCGCCATCCGCGCGGCGCTGGAGGAGATCCTCGCGCTCGGGCGCGATCCGGCCTTCTTCGAATCGGAGGCGGCCAGGCAGGACGAAGACGTGCACGCGTTCGTGGAGCGCGAGCTCGTGCAGCGCGTAGGCGACGCGGGCCGCCGCCTGCACACGGGTCGATCCCGAAACGAGCAGGTGGCGCTCGATCTGCGCCTGTATCTCAAGCGCAAGGTGCCGGATCTCCAGGCGCGCATCAAGGCGCTGGTCGGTGTGCTCGCGGACCAGGCCGGGCAGGCCGGTCAGGCCCTGATGCCCTCGTATACGCACCTGCGGCGCGCGCAGCCGATTCTCGTTGCGCACTTCTTCCTGGCGCACGCGGCGGCCTTCCGGCGCGACCACGGCAGGCTCGACGCGCTGCTCGCGGAGATCGACGAGCTGCCGCTCGGCTCCGGCGCGATTGCCGGCACGAGCTACGCCATCGACGTCGCGCAGCTCGCCCAGCACCTCGGGTTCTCGCGCATCGTCGCCAACAGCGTGGACGCCACGGGTGACCGCGACTTCGTCTCCTCGTTCCTGCACGCGTGCGCGCTCGCGATGGTGCACGTCAGCCGCATCGCCGAGGACGGCATCCTCTTCACGTCCGAGGAGTTCGGGTTTTTCGATCTCGCCGACCGCGCGGCAACGGGCAGCAGCCTGATGCCGCAGAAGAAGAACCCCGATCCGCTCGAGCTCGTGCGCGGCAAGACGGGACGCGTGATCGGCCGCCTCACCGGCTGGCTCGCGACCATGAAGGGCCTGCCCATCGGCTACAGCAAAGATTTGCAGGAGGACAAGGAAGCAGTCTTCGAAGCCGAGGACACGCTCGCCGGCTCGCTCGACGCCGTCGCGTCCGTCGCGTCCGGGCTGACGCTGAACGTCGCCGCGACCGGGACCGCCGCGTCAGGACTGCTGCTGGCCACCGACGTGGCGGACTATCTCGTGGCCCGCGGGGTGCCGTTCCGCGACGCGCATGAGATCGTTGGCGCCGCCGTGCGCCGGCTCGTGGCGGAACGGCGATCGTTCGAGTCGCTCACGCTCGACGAGTGGCGCGCGCACTCGCCGCTGTTCGAGGCGGACGTCAAGGACGTGATCACCGCGGCCGCGTCGGTCGCCCGCAAGCGCACACCACAATCGACGCATCCCGACGCGGTCGCGGCCGCTCTCGACGACGTGCGGAAATGGGCGGCCTCCGGTCGGTGATCGATGCTGTACGTCGTCCATCATGCCGAAGCGGTTGACGGATTGATCGATCCGCAGCGGCCGCTGTCAGCCGCCGGTCGTCAGCACGCGGAGGATCTGGCGGCGCATGCGCGCGATCGATCGATCAAACCTCAGGCGGTGTGGCACAGCGGCAAGCTCCGCGCGCGGCAGACCGCGGAACCGTTCTGGCGTCTCTGCAACCCTCTCGCGGAGTTTGCCGCCGTGCACGGCCTCCAGCCCGGCGATCCTCCGGAATGGATCAAGGCCGCCGTCGAATTGGATGCCCGCGACATCCTGCTCGTGGGCCACATGCCGCATCTCTCCAGGCTGTTGAATCTGCTGATCCACGGAACCAGCGACGGCCCGAGCGAGTTCCCGCCCCACGGGCTGGTCGCCCTCGAGCGGCTGGACGATGGCTGGGTGGAGCGATGGCGGGAGTGACTCCGACGAGCATCGCTGGTGCGGTCAGGTTTCAGGTGGAAAGAAGCGCGAGGATCGATCTTCCGCCTGAAAGGCGGAAGCCACGCACTCAACATCACGCAATCAGCGGGTGGGCTTCCGGCTTTAGCCGGAAGGAAACGATGCGGCGGCTCGAGCCGGCCGCCGCATCGATCTCCTAGAACCGGAACACCACGCCCACGGTGCCGCGCCAGAAGTGGAACGATCCGAGCGCGACGTCGAATTCGTCGTCCGGTTCGTTGTCCTGGAGCGAGCGGAAGTAACGCACGTCACCCTGCAGCCCGAGGTTGTCGGTGAAGAAACCGGCAACGCCGGCGCCGACGTTCATGCCCCAATCCGTGCTGTCGACTTCGAACAGATCATCGACATCGTCGATTCGCGCTTTGATCAGGCCGAGGCCGCCCGACGCATACGGACGAATCCCGCCGCCCGACTGACCGCCGAACGGCGCACCGACCTTCAGGTTGGCCATCAGCGTCGTGACGTTGCTGTCGCCGAACTGAAAGTCCCCTTCGCCCGCCGTGTTCTCGAAGAAGTTCGGCGAGTAGCCGAAGTCCACCTCGAACCCGAGCGCGCCTGCGCCCATCCACGATAGCGAGGCGCCGAAATTGGCCTTCTGCTCGAATTCATCTTCGAAGTCGCCGGCAAAGTCCGTGAAACCCGCCGAGCTGTTGAAGTTCATGCCGATGTAT
>JBOGIX010000425.1:0-2403 GCA_050744685.1 Vicinamibacterales bacterium
CCGAGGGCGTTGACCTGAAGCGACTGCAGCGCGTGCGCGCAGCGAGGGGGGCGGTCGTTGCGCTCCAGGGCGACTCCGAAACCGGAACGGCACGCCTCGTTCGCATCCGCCTGCGGAGCGGCGGCGCTGTGGCGAACAAGGTGGAGCCGATGGACCACCCGTTCGTGAGCGCCGGACCCGCCCTGACCATCTCGCGCGATGCCGCGTACTACGTCGCCCGCACGCCGGAAGGTCAGGTGATCAGGCGGGTGGAGCTTCGATGATAGTTTCCAGTTGCCAGTTTCCAGTTGCCAGTCATTTTTCAACTGGTAACCAGTAAGAAAACGACTGGTAACTGGAAACTGGCTACTGGCAACTGACTACGTGCGGTTATCCGTCACCGCCTTGACGACGTTCGACGCGGCGTTCTGAACGGCGTTGGTCGCAGCATCCTGCACGCGGCCGGCGGCGTCGCGCGCCTTGTTCTGCACCGTGTCGACCACGTTGTCGCGCGCGTCGCCCATCAGCTCGTTCTCGCGATCCGTCTCCGGAAGCGCCAGGCCGATGGCGGCACCGATGACCGCCGCAGCCGCACCCACTGCCAGGGGGTTCTCGCGCACCATTCGCTGCAACTGGTTCTGCGCCCGTCGCGTCGTCTGCCGCGCCGTGCGCGCCACACCTGCGGTGTAGCCCTCCTCGCTCGCGCCGCGGCCCTGCAGATCATAGATACCCTGGGAGCCGGACTCGTGCGGGAAGGTCTGCACCGGCGATTCGTCGCGCCATTGGCTGCCGCGATAGTAGTTGCCGGAGTCGAAACGGCCCCCGCTCGAGCGCCGGTCGCGGCGAGCGCCGCCGCGGTAGCTCGACATGCGGTGCTGATCGTCGCGTCCACCGAACGCCATCCATGCGAGCCCGAGCACGCCGATGCCCACCATCGCTGCCGGAATGGGGTTCGCACGCAGGTCCTGGACCATCTCCGAGTCGGCCACATCGCGCATCCGCGCGCTGGCGGCGTCGCGGACGTTCGCTGCCGTGTTCGAGGCGATCGTGGACGGCCGCAGCCGATCCTGGATCGCTTCGATGGTTTCCGACATGTCGCCGCGCGTCCTCTCGATGTCGGCGCGTATCTGGCGCGCACGCGGATCGGATGGCGGCGCGTCGGCGTCCCGCCGGTTGTCTTCCCAGTTGGCGGGCGACTCCTGGTTTCGCCTTGGCGCGGGCTCGCTGGCGCGGCCGCTCATGTACTCTTCGCCACGGCCGCTCGTGCGCTCGCCGCCTACGCCCGTTGACCTGTCGTCCATCGTGCATTCTCCTTCAGGGTCTCAATGGTTTGAATCGGCGCGATGTTCGCGCGCCGCATGCTGCCGGCCGCGCGGGTCGCGATCAGGTAGCCGATGCCGGCGGTCAGCACGCCGACGATCAGCGCCGACAGCCAGGGCGTGACGCCCAGCTGCGCCAGCCCGATCACGAACGCCGCGAGGAGCACGAGCAGCCCGGCGTGTACGAGCGCCCCGCCGGCAGCAACCATGCCCGCCTGGGCCCCGGCCTGCTTCAGGTTGGCGGTCATCTCGCGCGTGGCGAGCTCGACCTCCTTCCGGACCAGCGTGCCGGTTTCGCGCGAGAGCTCCGCAACGAGGTCGCCGAGCGATCGGTCGTCGAATCTGTTCGCCATCAGAATCCCTCCGGTTCCCCGTACTCGGGCCGCCGGATCGAGCTCGGCGCCCCAGGCGCCGCCCCGTACTCATTCGCTCCACCGAAGTGTTCTCGCGCAATTCGACCATCGTCGGCCCGCGAGCTCTTGAGGAAGCGCGCGCCGATCAACCCGACCGCAAAGGCCGAGCCGATGAACAAGGCGGGCTGTCGGCGCGCCAGGTCCTGCGCATCGCGCACGAGCTCGTTGACGTTTTTTTCCTTCAGGCGGGTCGAGAATCGCTCGAGCTGATCGGCGGCCTGCTCGATATATCCGGCGACGGTATCGTGATGTTGGTCTCTCAGCTGGGAGGTCGTCTGGCGAACGGCCTGCGCGACCGTGCCGAGTCCGTCGGTTGCGCGATCCTTCTGCGTGGCGAGCTGAGCGTTGGCCTTTTCGCGCACGCGATCCACGATGCCGGGATGGGCCGTGTTCTCTCCGGCGATGTTGCTGGCTTGCGTCATCAGGTTCCCCTTTCCGTGTTCCATGCCGTTGCCCTTGGCTGCGTCGTTGGAACATCTGTGCCAAGGCACGGCGCACGGAAAGGTCGACCTCAATCGTCAGTCGTCGCGTTCCTCCCGCTGCTCGACTTCGAGCGTTTCCCCGCCGATGGTCACCGTGCCCTTCCGCTTCCTGCCGTCGTTGTCGTCGATGCCGAGGACGACCTCGCCGTCGCCGCTGCCCTGCCGGCCCCACAACACGCGTATCCAGGACACGTTCGACTCCGCCGTCCA
>JBOGIX010000426.1:0-7423 GCA_050744685.1 Vicinamibacterales bacterium
GTATACAGGCCTCGCTATCGCCGCCGTTTTTGGACCTCTGCTGCGAACCGGTACGTCAGGATCTTGTATACGAGCTTCGCACACAGGAAATTGGGGGCCATGATGCCGGGTAGCGGGCTCAGCTCCACCACGTCGCACGCGACCACCTGGCGCCGGCTGATGGTGGCCCGAAGGAGGGCAAGGATCTCGTACCACGAGAGGCCGCCCGGCTCCGGCGTCCCGGTCGCCGGCATGATCGCCGGGTCGAGGCCGTCCACGTCGATGGTGATGTAGACCGTCTCGGCCAGCGTCTCGACGACGCGCTCGATCCAGTCGGGCTGCTGGCGCATGGAGTGGTCGTAGAAGATGGTCGTATTCAACGTCGATGCGACGGCCGCCTCCTCGGTGGACATGCTGCGAATGCCGACCTGTGTCGCCCGCGCGTACTCCAGCGAGCGGCGAATGGCGCACGCGTGATTGTGAGGGGTGCCCATGTACTCGTCGCGCAGATCCGCGTGCGCGTCGATCTGCAGCAGGCTCATGCCCGGGTACGTCGCCGCGGCCGCCGCGACGAGCGGTGGCGTGATCGAATGCTCGCCGCCGAGGGTCACGAGGAACTTGTCGCGCCGCAGGATCTCGCCGGCCACGCGCCGGATCTCGTCCATCAGCGGCGGCAGCTCGCCAAACGGCAGCTCCATCTCCGGCAGGGTGAAGATACCCGCCGGGTGCACGTCGATCCCGAGCTCATCGTCCCAGAGCTCCATGTGCGAGGACGCGTGGAGGATCTCGCGGGGGCCATTCTTCGTGCCGCCGACGTAGGAGGTCGTTCGGTCCACCGGCACTGGCAGGATGACCGCGCGCGCGTCCTCGAACGAGCAGGGGTGGGGAACGGCGCCGCCAAACACCAGCGGGGCGCCGCGGTCGTACTCGAAGGGAAAACTCATCGTTCTGTGGCCTCGAATCGCGCTTGTGGCAACGGCAGGCCTTCCACGGCCATGGTCGGGCCCGAAACGTCGAAGCGCAGCGGCTTCCGGGCGGCCCGCACCGCGCCCGCGCTGTCCGCGAGCGCGCTCACGAGCACCGGGAGGGCGATGGTGACATCGGCATGGACGCTGACCTGTTCGGCATCGGCGGCCAGCTTGCCCCAGCTCTGCGCCTCCTCGAGGCTGGCTCCCGACGCGCCGCCGAAATGCGGCACATCCGTCACGATCTGGATGGCGAAACGATGTCCGCGGACGCGGGCATCGTAGAACTCCGCCTGCACGCTGGCCTGGTTGATGAAGTTCTTCGGCGTGCCGCCGCCGAGCACGATCGACGCCGTTCGCGGCCGCCGGATGACGACATTCGCCGACTCGATCACGTCGCCGATGACGTCGACGTGGCCCGCGGCCGCATCGCGGTGCCGCGCCTGCGAGAGTCCCATGCCGATCGACGAATCCGCGATCGCCGGGCAGTAGATCGGGACTCCCGCCCGGCAGGCGGCGGTGAGGATCCCGTCGGCGCCGGTCGAGGTCCACAGGTGCTTGCCGAGCAGGTAGAGGAACTCGCGCGACGAGTAGGCGCGACGATCCAGCGTCAGCGCGAACTCGGCAATCCAGTCGTCGTTCTCGATGAACTCGCGTTCGTTCGCGTAGGTGTCGTAGACGCGATCGATGTGATCGCGCTGCAGCAGCGCGTCGTTCTCGCGCGGCGACCCGAGGTAGTGCCGCCGGCCGCGCGTCTCGTGCAGGTCGTGATACAGGTTCGCACCCGTCGACACCACGACGTCGACGTACCGATGGGTGATGAGGTGGGCTATGACCAAGCGAAGGCCGCCGGCGCTGAGCGCACCGGCGACGCCGAGAAAGATCGTGCAGTCTTCGCCCAGCATGCGTTCCCAGATCCGGCGCGCCGTGGCGAGGTTGCGCCCCTGGAACGAGATCTTCTCCATGCGACCGAGGATGTCGTCGGCGCCAGCGTCCGGCTCGATCACGAACGGTTCCACGGGTGTACGCAGGAAGCGGGAGTCGTTCGACATTACGGAGACTATAACGCGCCGCGGTACCGGTTCAGAGTTCAAGGTTCAGGGTTCTTGCCCCTCGAACCGCGCGATCAGAATGCCCGTCCGATCCTGCCGAAGACCGCGAAACCGCGCGGGCCCGTGTCGTCGCGTCGCCAGGCGGTGCCGGCAGTGACGGTCAGCGGCAGGGCGAAGCCGACGACGGCGTCGGCCGAGATCTCGGCGCCGATCGACACGCGTGCGTCGGCCCATCGCGTCCGGCTGGTCCACGCGTGGCCGGCATCGGCGAACACGGCACCGTGGAGGACGCGGAAGAACACGGGTACCGTGCCGACGCCGCGATCGATGCGTTTGAGCGGTACCCGGTAATCGACGTTGAGCGCGACCGCACGGGTCCCGAGCGCTTCGCTCTCGGCGAACCCGCGGACGAGGCCGATGGCATCGCGGCCGAAGTCGAAGCCTGCGCCTCGTGGCCCATGGCCGGTCGCGCTGAAGAGCAGCGCCGTGTCGCGCGCTCCCCAATACACCGCAGCCGCGGCGCGTGCCGCGATGGCGCCGTGCGGCAGCCAGGCGCGCCAGTAGCGCCGCACGTCGACGGTGGTCGCGACGCCGTTTCCGTCCGAGCCGAACGCCGTACGCGGCACTTCCGCGGTCAGCGACAACCGGCCGCCCTCTTCAGGGCTGATCGAGTAGCCGAACGCACGCGCGTTGCTGAAATCCCATGCCGCCCTGAGCGACGCGATGCGCCCGCGCTCATCCGACGCCGACGGGCAGTCGCCGCACGCGAACCGATTGTCCTCCACGTGAAAGGCGGCAAACGCCGTCTGGGACCTGCGCACGCGAACGACTCGGAGCAGGATGCCGGCATCTGCCTCCCGCGTGCGAAGCTCGCCGCCGCGCCGCGGATCGGTGTCATCGGCGAACGACGCGAACAGGGTCGGCCGCCAGCGATCGTAGGCGTAGGCGACTTGCCAGTCGGGTCTCGCCCGGGACGACCAGCCGAAGCCCGCGCCGTACACGTGACGTCCGAGGGCGTCCGCCGAGCCGATCGCCGCGCCGAGCACGAGCTCGTCGCCATCGGACTCGGCGATCGGCGTCCAGAACTGGGGCGCCAGGGTGCTGACAGCCGAGTAGTCGCGGGAGGCGATTGCGTCGACGGCCTCCTTCACCGCCGTTGGGGGGTGTTCGGCGGCCGCCGCCGTCGCGAACCGGACCGGCGTCCACGTTGCCTCGCGAAGCGAGAGCGAGAAGAGATCGTAGCCCGCCGAGGTGTACCCGACGAAGGCGAGCGTTCGACCCTCAGGAGACACGGCCGGTGACTGCGCGCTGACGCCCGTGCCTTCCAGTCGGTGGATCGAGCCATCGGCGACATCCACGCCGTAGATGCGGAACGGCGCGCCATCCACTGCCAGCGCGAACACCACGCGGCGGCCGTCCGGCATCCACGCCGGCGTGGCGGCACGTCCCCTCGCGATGCTGGCCAGCGCGCGCACGCTGCGCCCTGCCGGATCCACCAGCACGATCTCGGACGGGCCGCCGAGCCGGCGGCGTTCCGCCGCGATCAGGTTCCCGTCCGGCGACCATGCCGGCGACGAGAAGTCCGTGTTCGACTCGCTGACGATGACCTGCGGTCTCACAACACCGTTGCCTGACGGCAACGCGAACGTCGCCAGGGCGCGGCGATCGCTCATCTGAACGGCGCAGACCACGGTGGCGTCCGGCGAGACGTCGGGATCGAGCGCGCGGGCCTCGTGCGTCAGGCGTCTGCGCTCGCCGGTTCGCGTGTCCACCAGATACAGGTCGGATCGCTCGGCCACGCTGCGCACCAGGTCGATTTCGTCGACGACGAGGCGGGTGTCGTCGACAACGCCGATGCGATGGCCCAGGTAACGATCGGCGACGCGCCGAGGCGCCTCGCCGCGCGACCGCCACTCCATCAATGCGGGGAAACGATGCGGATCGGCGAGCGAGTAGAAGAGGCGTCCGTCCGGTCCAAAGCGCGGCGCAGACACGTTGAATCCGTGGTGCGTCAGGCGCACGGCATCATTGGCGACGGAGGGCGCGTCACGCGTCGCTTCCGTGGTCGCGCGGTCGAAGTCGGCCCAGAGCTGGCCGAGCGATCGTCCATACACTTTCTCGAACGCGCGCGATCCCAGGTAAGGCAGGCGCCGGGCGGTCGCGTCGGCCAGTTTCCGGAACGATTCGGCGCCGTAGCGGTCCGCCAGGTACTGGTGAAAGTACGCACCGTAGACGTACGGCGTGGCGCCCGACGGCCAGTCCACGTTGCCGCCGGCCGCGCGATCGAGCGGCTCGAAACGGCCTGCCGCGGCCGCCACGCGAACCAGCTGGCCGAAGTCTCCCGCCGGCACGCGTCCCTGGTGCGTGGCAGACGATTCCTGCCACGTTGCGAGCCCTTCGATCCCCCAGGTGGCCTGATACATGTTCGGAAAGAGCAGCGGATGCCGCCCGAAGCCTCGCCGCAATCCCCCGATCCATCCGCCCGCGCGGCTCAAGTGCGCGATGTGCGTATATTCGTGAACGAAGACGAGGCGGAGCCAGTCGTCCGTGTTGCCCAGGCTCGTGCCGGCCGACGGCGCCGCGACGCTGATTTCGATCGTGTTGTAGGGCAGTGGCGTCGCCCAGCCGTTGGAAAGATCGTGCTGATCGACCAGGATCACCTGCACGCGGCCGACGCCCGCGCCAATGGTGGCGTCGACGTCGGCGGCGGCCGCCTCGATCATGCCCGCCAGGCGCGCCGCAATCGCCTCCTCCCCCTGATGAAAATGAATATCGAAGCGGGGCGTCGAGATCGTGCGGAAGCGGAGGCGCGGATCGTACCGCGTCGATGCCGAGGCGACGAGGGCAGACAAACAGATCAGGGCGGCGATCAGAACTGGCAGGCGTCGTGCGGATCGATCGGTCACGCCGCCCGGCCGCTCAGTCACCGGCCTCGGCCTTGAGCTCCGCCAGCAGCGCCAGCGCCTGCATCGGCGTGAGATGGTTCACGTCGATCGCACGCAGCTTCGACACCACCGGATCGACGGCGGCTTCCGGCGCCTGGAACAATCCGAGCTGGCGGTTCTTCACGCCTTCGGCGCTGAGCGACGGCCGCCCGCCGCGCGAGAGCTCGTCGCGTTCGAGACCGGTGAGGATTTCCCTCGCGCGCGTCACCACCGGCGCCGGCAGCCCGGCCAGTCGAGCGACCTGGATTCCATAGCTGCGGTCCGACCGTCCCGGCGTGACCTTGCGCAAAAAGACGATGTCGTCCTTCCATTCGCGGACGACGACATGGAAGTTGGCGACGGTGGGGAGTGCGTCGGCGAGGTCGGTCAGCTCGTGGTAGTGCGTGGCGAAAATGGTCTTCGGCCGCGCTTTCGGGTTCGTCGCCAGATACTCCGCCACCGCCCACGCGAGGCTGAGGCCGTCGAACGTCGCCGTGCCGCGGCCGATCTCGTCGAGGATGACGAGGCTGCGGGACGTGGCGGCGTGCAGGATGTTTGCCGTTTCCTGCATCTCCACCATGAAGGTGGACTGGCCGCGCGCGATATTGTCCGAGGCACCGACGCGCGCGAAGATCCGGTCGACCACCGGCAGCTTGGCCGTGCGTGCGGCGACGAACGATCCCGCCTGCGCCATCAGCGACAGCAGGGCAGTCTGCCGCAGATACGTGGACTTCCCCCCCATATTCGGGCCGGTGAGGATGATCACCTGGTTCGCGTCATCGTCCAGGGTGACGTCGTTCGGGACGAAGGCGTCGGGCGCGTGCCGCTCGACCACGGGATGACGCACGTCGGTGGCCACGATCTCGTCCCCGGCGTGCATCAGCGGCTTCGTGTAGTTGCAGAGCGAGGCGGTCTCCGCGAGCGACGCCAGCACGTCGAGCGCCGCCAGTCCCCGCGCCGTGTCCTGGACGCGCGGCGCCTCGGCGGCCACACGGCGGCGCAGCGCGTCGAAGATCTCGATCTCGCGCTCGATGATGCGCTCGTCCGCGCCGAGCACCTTGTCTTCGTATTCCTTCAAGGCGGGGGTGATGAAGCGTTCGCCGCCGGCGATGGTCTGTTTGCGGAGGTAGTCCCCCGGCACGTTCGCGAGGTTCGCCCGCGACACCTCGATGTAGTAGCCGAACACGCGGTTGTAGCGAATCTTGAGCGAGCTGATGCCCGTCCGCGCGCGCTCGGCCTCTTCCATGTCCGCGATGCCTCGCTTGCCGGAGCGGCTGATCTTGCGGAGATCGTCGAGCTCCGCGTCCACGCCGTCGCGGATGGCGCCGCCGTCACGCGCGAGCGCCGGCGGCTCGTCGAGGATGGTGCGATCGAGATCCTGGCGCAGATCCGCGAGGTCGTCGAGCTCGGCGACCAGGCTGCGGACGAGCGGCGCCTGCAGATCCTGGAGGAGCATCCGCATCCGCGGCACGGCCGCGAGCGATTGCCGCAGCGCGACCATGTCGCGCGGGCCGGCCGTGCCGAGCGCGGCGCGCGCCACGAGGCGTTCCATGTCGTGCACGCTCTTGAGCGTGTCCTGCGCCTTGGCGCGCTCGGTGCTCCGGTAGGCGAGCTCCTCGACGGCGTCGAGCCGATCCTGGATGCGCTCGAGCGCGAGCAGCGGGCGCAGCAGCCACGCGCGAAGCAGCCGTCCGCCCATCGCCGTGACCGTGCGATCGATCTCGTGCAGCAGCGACCCGGTCCTGCCGCCGTCGGCCGCCTCGACGATCTCGAGCGTCTTGAGCGTGGTCGGATCGATCAGCAGGCAATCGGCACCGGTGCGATGGGTGATCGCACGAATGTGCGCGAGCTCGGCCTTCTGCGTATCGCGGAGATACTGCACGAGGGCGCCGGCCGCGCTCACCGCCGCCGGACGATCCTCGAGCCCGAAGCCCAACAGGCTTTGCGTCTGCAGCTGCGCGAGCAGCGCGCCTCGCGCCGACTCGCGATCGAACGTCCACGGCTCGGCCGGCGTGATGAGCGCGGAGAGGCGCAGTGCTTCGGCCATGCGTCCGGGCTCGTCCGCGCCGGCCGGCACGATGATCTCGCGCGGACGCAGGACCGCGAGCTCGTCCATCAACGCCTGCGCGGCCGCCGCTCCCGTGTATTCGGTGGTGGTGAACTCACCGGTCGACAGGTCGAGCAGCGCCACGCCGAAGCCAGGGCCGGGCGTCACAGGCGCGATTGCCATCAGGAATGCCGGCTCACGCGCGTCGAGATAACCCGAGTCGGTCAGCGTGCCCGGGGAGACCACGCGCACCACTTCGCGGCGCACCACCCCCTTGGCCTTCTTCGGATCCTCCATCTGCTCGCAGATGGCCACACGAAAGCCCTTCCTGACGAGGCGGGCGACGTACCCGTCGGCGGCATGGTGCGGCACGCCGCATATGGGAATCGCGCCGCCGCTCGTGTCCTTCGCGCGCGACGTCAGCGTGAGCTCGAGGGCACGCGCCGCCGTCAGCGC
>JBOGIX010000427.1:0-7621 GCA_050744685.1 Vicinamibacterales bacterium
AAACCGCCCGAAAATCGCGGGCCGGCGCAGGTTTTACGTCCTTAACAATCTCTTAGCAGGCGCTTAACGACTGGGGGCGTCCGAAGGCGGATGATGACTCGTCTCATCTTCCAGTTTCATTTCGCAGGAGCCACCAGGACATGCCCAGAAGAACATTCGTGGCCGCCGTGATGCTGGCGGCCGTCGCGGGGGGACCGTCGGCCGCGCGCGCCCAGAGCACGAACGCGAACGACGTGATCGCCGCAGCACGAAAAGCCATCGGCGACAAGACGCTGAACTCGCTGGACACGCTCACTATCGAGGCGAGCGTGCAGCGCCACGTTGGATCCATGCAGGTGGGATCCGAAACCGAGATTCTGCTCGACCTTCCCGACAAGTATGTTCGGACCGATCAGTCGAGGGGCCCGATGGCCGGCGGCTTCTCGCTGGGGTTCAACGGCGACACGCCGATCAGGCCCGCGGGCGGCAACGTCACGTCGGGCGGCGGTCTCATGATCCGGATGGGCCCCGGTTCTGGGCCGGGTGGCCCGCAGCCGCCCGAGAAGCTCTCGCCCGAGGAACAGGCGCGTGCCGACGCGCAATTCGTCCGCGCGCAGCGCGCAGAGATCTCCCGCCTGATGCTGGGATGGTTGGCCACGGCGCACCCGGCACTGAACGCCCAGTACGCCTACGCCGGTGAGGCCGAGTCTCCCGACGGCAAAGCCGATATCGTCGATGTCAAGACGGAAGACGGATTCAGCGCCCGGCTCTTTATCGATCAACTGACGCATCTCCCGCTGATGGTGACGTATCGAGGACCGCAGCCGCGCATGATCACCACGCGCGGCCCGCGGGGCGGAGGGCCGGCGCCGCACGACCGCGGCAGCCGCCAGCTCAGCGAAGAGGAGCGGAAGAAGCTGCGCGAAGACGCGGACACCCAGATCAGGCAGATGGAGGCGGAGCCCCCGGCGCTGGTCGAGGTGAACCTGTACTTCGACGACTGGCGCGATGTCGGCGGCATGCAGTTCCCGCACAGCCTTCGCCGTGCAGTGGCCGGGACGACCAACGAGGAGTGGACCGTGACCCGGGTCAAGGTCAATCCCAGGCTGGATGCGGGAAAGTTCAAAGGGTGAGGACGCCAATGACTCGCGGGTCGTATCTGTTCTGTCTGATCGCGGCGTGGCTCCTCGCCGCGCCTGTGTCCATTGCGGCCGCCCAGAAGCAGCCCGACCCTGGTTCGATCCGGCTGCGCGTGAAGGACCCGAGCGGCGCCGTCATTCCCGGCGCGCTGGTCCAGGTCACCGGCGTCGAACCGCGCACCAGCCACATCGTGCGATCGGACGTCGTGTCCGATAGCGAGGGCATCGCGACGATCGAGGGTCTCGTACCCGGACGATATGCGGTGGAGGTCGCCTTCCCGGGCTTCGAGACGCAGACGATCGCCGATCTCCGCGTCCGCACGGGCGAGACAAGGCGCGACATCGTGCTCCCTATCATGCGCGTCGACGAAAGTGTCGCGGTGGGGCGTGACCCGGAAACCAGCGCCTCCGATCCGGGGAACGATCGCTTCAGCGCCGTGCTCACGAGGGAACAGATCGATGCGCTCCCGGATGATCCCGAGGAAATGGAGAAGGTGCTGCAGGAAATGGCCGGCCCTGGCGGTACAATACGTGTGGATGGGTTCCGCGGCGGACGGCTGCCGCCGAAGTCGCAGATCCGCTCGATTCGTTTTGCCAGCGGCATGTTCGCCGCGGAAAACCATGGGGGCGGCCTGGTGTTCGTCGACATCATGACGCAGCCCGGCATGGGCCCGATGCGCGGCGGCCTGGACGTCACGTTCCGCGACGAGGCGATGAACGCACGCAACGCCTTCCAACAGGAGAAGGCCGCGGAGCAGACGCAGCAGTACGCATTCAATCTGAGTGGCACGCTGGTGCCCGAACGCACGTCGTTCTCGCTGTCGGCCGGAGGTGCGTCGCTCTACGACTCGGCGAACGTGTTCGCGGCGCTCGCCGATGGCACGAGGGACACGTCCGCGGTGCGGCGGCCGAGCGATCGAATCAACTTCACCGGCCGGCTCGATCACGCGCTCACGAAGTCGCACTCCCTGCGCGCCAGCTATCAGCAGAACGGCAACGATCAGCGCAACCTCGGCGTCGGCGGATTCGATCTGGCCGATCGCGCATACGACCGCACGCTGAACGAACGCCTGCTGCGCCTGTCGGAAAGCGGTCCGCTGGCGCGAAGCTGGTTCGGCGAGTCGCGGCTGCAGGTCCGCTGGACCGACAGCGACGTGGTCTCGTCCGTCGAAGCGGCGACCACTCGGGTGCTCGACGCGTTCACGACCGGCGGGGCGCAACAGGCCGGCGGCCGCCAGGGCACGGAGTTCGAGTGGGCGACCAACGTCGACTGGGCACACGGACGGCATGCGGTGCGGATCGGCGGGATGGTCGAGGGTGGCTCGTATCGCAGCGAGAGTCAATCGAACTACCTGGGCACCTACACATTCGCCAGCCTGGCGGATTACGTTGGGGGCCGGCCGTCGATCTTCACGCAGCGCACCGGCGACCCGCTCGTCGAATACGCGCACTGGCAGGCGGGCGTGTTCGTGCAGGACGACTGGCGCGCGCGGAAAAACCTGACGCTCAGCGCCGGCCTCCGGCAGGAGTTCCAGGCGCACGCCGGAGATGCCCTCAACCTGGCGCCGCGCGCGGGGCTCACCTGGTCCCCTTTCAAGAACGGCAAGACCACCGTTCGCGCGGGCGGCGGCATCTTCTACGAATGGCTCGAGGCGGAGGTCTACGAGCAGACCCTGCGTGTCGATGGCATTCGTCAGCAGGATCTCGTCGTCCGCGATCCGGGCTACCCGAATCCCTTCGACGGCGCCGCCGCCGAGGTGCTGCCGGCGAGCAAATATCTGCTCGCATCCAGCCTGGTCCTGCCGACGCGGACCATGGCGAACATCGGCATCGCACATCGGCTCACGCCGACAATGGGCGTGAACGCCACGTTCACGCACATGAGGGGATCCAATCGCCTGCGCGGCAGGAACGTCAATGCGCCGCTCGAGGGCGTCAGGCCGGATCCACTGCTCGGCAACGTCACGCAGGTGGAGTCCACGGGACGGATGCGCGGCAACCAGGCGCACGTCGGCATGAGTTTCAACGTGCCTGCGCGGCGCCTCTTCGTCTTCGCGAACTACGTGTTCGCGGATCAGAAGAACGACTCCGACGGCCCCTTCAGCCTGCCGGCAGACAGCTACGACCTCGCCGCGGAGTGGGGCCCGGCCGCGGCCATTCCGCGCCACACCGTCAGCGCCGTCGTCAATACGCCACTGGCCGCCGGTATCCGGCTGGGACTGACTGCCACCGCACGATCAGGGACGCGCTACAACATCACCACCGGGCGCGACGACAACGGCGATACCGTCTTCAACGATCGCCCGGAAGGTGTCGGCCGCAACAGCGCCGTCGCACAGGGCATGTGGGATGTTTCGGCACGTCTCAGCTACGCGTTCGGCTTCGGCGAGCATCCCGCCGGCGAGGGGGGCGCCGGCCCGACGATGATCGTGCAGCGCATCGGCCCGGGGGGCGGCGGCGACATGCTCGGCGGCATGATGGGCGGCGGGGCCGAGAACAAGCGCGTGCGCATCGAGCTGTTCGTGTCGGCGCAGAACCTGTTCAACAACGTCGTGTACGCCGGCTATTCCGGCGTGACGACGTCGCCGTTTTTCGGCCAGCCGACTTCGGCCATGCCGGGGCGGCGAGTCGATGTTGGAATGCGGGTGGGATTCTAATCCAGAGGTGCATCAGCGATCGGAGACCTGCTCGACCTGCAGCGCGCGACGCTGGTGCAGGCGATCGATGATCAGGAAGTACGGCAACGCGAGCAGCGACAGCGCCGCGGCCACGCTGAACGCGCTCGCGAACCCTGCGCGCTGGATGATCCAGCCCATCGACGTCGAACCGGTGCCGATGCCCGTGTCGAACGCCGCGAGGATGGCGCCAAACGCGGCGCCGCGCCGCCTCGCTGAAACGTCCTGCATCACGTAGCCGATATACGCCGGGTAGGCCGTCCCGAATCCCAGGCCGAAGATCAACGCGGACGCGATCATCCAGCCGCGCGATCCGCTCACGGCGAGGCAGAACAGGCCGCAGCTGATCATCACCAGGCACGGGACAAAGACACGCTTGTAACCCCAGGCGTCTCCCAGCCGTCCGGTCACCGGACGCGTGAACAGGATCACAATCGCCAGCGTCGTCAGGTAGATGCCCTTCGGCGTGGTGCCGCTCACGTCGGCGTACATCGCGGCAAAGCTCGTGATGCCGCCATAGCCGAACGAATAGAGGAACAGCGTCACCGACGTCAGCAGCACCCGCCACTCCAGCAGGCCCTGCCGCTCGTGGTGCTCTGCCGCCGGGTGCGCGGGATGCTCTTCGAGGCTCCAGGCGATCGAGGCCATGATCAGGTTCAACGTGCCGGCCACGACGCACAACCATATCCAGCCGAACTTGTAGATCCAGAAGCCTATCGTCGGCGACACGGCCACGGCCGCCATGGTCGACAAGCCCCAATATCCAATCCCCTCGGCGCGACGCCGCTCAGGGAGCATGTTGGTCATGTAGGCAGACGAAGCGGAGAGGAGCGCCGACCAGAACACCCCCTGAACCACGGCCAGCGCGAGCACGATCCGGTAATTGGTGATGACGGCGTAGCCGGCCGAGAACACGGCAAGCGCCAGGCTGCTGACGATCAGCACGCGGCGCTGGCCCGCACGATCGACGTAAGCGCCGGTCAGCGGCGCGGAGAACGCGGAAGAGTACGTCAGGAACCCGAGGAACAGCCCTGACGCGAACGTCGACCCGCCGAGGTCGAGGATATGGAACGGGGCCGTCGGCAGCAACTGGAACGCCGACAGGAAGACCGTGAACGTGAACCCGCACATGACGAAGAAGCGCGGGGTAAACAGCCGATCCGGAGACGACATGAACCCACGATCGTACTACGTGTCGCGCAGGACAGCGCAACGACCGGGCAGAGCTACTCAGCCTTGAGCGCCCGGACCGGATCGACCCGCGTCGCGCGCCAGGCGGGCGCGAGGCTCGCCAGGACCGCGACGAGCGTCAGGCACAGGGCGACGGCTGCGTAGGTCGCCGGATCGCCCGGGCTGACGTCGTGCAGGAGCGTGGACATCAGGCGCGACAACGAGGCGGCGGCGACCAGGCCCAGCATCACGCCGGCCAGTGCCATGGCCAGGCCGCTCCTGAGCACGAGGTGCATGATTTGCCCGCGCCCCGCGCCGATGGCGACGCGTATGCCGATCTCCCGCGTCCGACGGCTGACGACGTACGAGAGCACACCGTAGATGCCGATGGCCGACAACGCGAGCGCCAGACTGGCGAACACACCGAGGAGCATGCCGGTGAACCTGGGCGTGGAGAGCGTCGAGGCCACGATCTCGTCCATCGCGCGGATGTCGGCCACGGGCAGGGTCGCATCCATCTCGCGAATGATCTGGCGGACGGGCGTCACCAGCGCACGTGGATCGTGCTCCGCCTTGACGACGAGCGTCATCGCGCGAATGGGATTGCCGACCGACTTGTGCCACTGCGCGTGCGGCACGTAGAACTTCTCTTTCACGACACCGGTGATGCCGTTGTGACGCACGTCGGCCACGATGCCGACAACGGTGACCCACGGGCGCTCGGCGCGGCCGCCGCCAATCTTGAATCGCCCGCCGATCGCATCGCGCCCCGTCCAGTAGCGCCGCGCCATCTCCTCGTTGACCAGCGCGACGAGCATGGTCTCGCTCGAGTCGCTGGCCGTGAGGCTGCGCCCTCTGACGAGGCGCTCGCCCATGGCCTCGACATAGCCGTCCGTCACGATTTGCCAGTCCCCTTTTGCCCCGGTGCCTGGCGGCGGCGTGTAGCCATCGATACGCAGGCCGAAGTCTCCGATGGTCGATCCGAGTGGCAACGCGCGCGCCGCGCCTGCGGTGCGGACTCCCGGCACGGCCCGGACGCGCTCGGTGAGCCGTGCGTAGAACGACACGACTTCTTTGGCCGTTTCGTAGCTCGCGTTCGGCAGCGACACGCGCATGGTCAGCACGCGCGCTGGATCGAACCCGAGCTCGACTCGCTGAAGCGACCAGAGACTGCGAAGCATCAGCCCGGCCCCTACCAGCAGGACGACAGCGAGCGCCATCTCAGCGACGACCAACGCGTTGCGGAGCCGCTGGCGGCCGGCCCCGCTGGATGCCCCTTGCGCGCCGTCCTTGAGCGAGTCGGTCAGATCGACACGCAACGCACGCATCGCCGGCGCCAGGCTGAATGCCACGCTCGTCACGATGGCGACGAACGCGGTGAACCCGAGCACTTTCAGGTCGACGGACACACCCGCGACGCGCGGGACGCTCGCCGGGTTCCACCAGGCCACGAACCTCACGCCGACGTACGCGAGCGCGAGGCCCACGAGCGTGGCCACCATCGTCAGCACGAAGCTTTCGGTCAGCAGCTGCCGCACGACGCGTGCGGCGCTGGCTCCCAGCGCGGTGCGGACGGCGATCTCGCGCTGACGGCCCTCGGCGCGCGCGAGCAGCAGGTTTGCCACGTTCGCGCAGGCGATCAGCAGCAGGAACGCCACGGCGCCGAGCAGCAGCCAGATCGCGCGCTGCACCGACCCGAGCACCTCGTCGGTCAGCGAGACGGCGAACGCGTCGAACTGCATCTGCACGGGATACAGCCCTTCCCTGGTCATCGCCTGCGCGATGGCGTGGAGCTCGTCGGCCGCCTGCTGCACGCTGGCCCCCGGCTTCAGTTTCGCGACGGAGTACAACCCGTGGCTGCCATGGTCCGTGCTGGCAGGATCCATCCGCTGCGGTACCCACAGCTCGGACGGCTCGGCATTCCGGAAATCGGTGGGAAGGACGAATCCCGGAGGCATGATGCCGACGACCTCGTGAGGCTGGCCGTTGATCTGGATCGCGCGGCCGACAATCGCGGGATCTGCGGCGTAACGGCGCGACCAGAGCGAGTGGCCGAGCACGACGAGCTGCGGACCGTTGGGTACGTCCTCGGTCGAAGTGAACGTCCGGCCGATCATCGGCGCCGCGCCGAGTGCGGGGAAGAGATTCGCGGTAACGCTGGCGGCGCCGACGCGCTCGGGATCGCCATCACCCGTCAGATTGACCTGGCCCTCACCCCACGCCGCAATCTCCGTCATCGTCTGGCTGCGCCGCCGATAGTCGACGACCTCGCCGCTGGCGACCCAGGTCTTGTCGAACGCGTTCCACCGGCTCCAGATCATCACCGTGCGGTCGGGCGCCTGCCACGGCAACGGCCTCAGCAGCACGGCGTTCACGACGCTGAAGATGGCCGCGTTGGCGCCGATGCCGAGGGCAAGGGTCAGGACGGCGACGGCCGCGAACGCGGGACTTCGCCGGAGCGCTCGCATGCCGAACCCGAGGTCGTGGAGGATCGATTCGAACACGGTCGATGGACGCATCGTGTCGGTGACCTCGGCCCGCCGGAGCTTTAGCAAAGGCGGGAGCGGAGCGGGTCATGGGGCCCCCGCCCCTCGACGTTGCTCGGGGCGTCCTGAGCTGTGTCGAAGAACGCGAGCGACGGCGCAGGGGAGTCCGAGG
>JBOGIX010000428.1:0-11209 GCA_050744685.1 Vicinamibacterales bacterium
ACATCAAGCAGGATGCGTGCATCCGGCTGTGGCGGGCGCTTGCGAGTGGGAGGGAAATCCCCTCGCTTGCGTCTTATGTGTATCGCATCGCTGCGACTGCGACGATCGACGCAATCCGTCGTGTCAAGGCGCGCCGCGAGGAGGTCCTTGGCCCGGAGAACGGCGATCAGCCAAATCTCCTGTCGCGGTTGACGGCGTCGGGCGCGAGTCCCGAGCGCGCCGCGGCGCTGGCGGAACTGGCAGGCCGGATCGAGCGGGCGAGACGCGATCTCGCGCCAGATCGGCGGCGGGCAGTCGGCCTGCATTTGCAAGGGTTGACAACGTCGGAGATCGGTCGGCTCCTCGGCTGGAGCGAAGCGAAGGCGCGGAACCTCGTCTACCGCGGATTGCACGACCTGAGGCAGCGCCTCCGGGCGGAAGGCATCGACTATGAAGTTGACCGGCTCTGACTTGCAGGCGATGCATCGGGCCCTGCCCGCGGCCTCCTCGCGACGGGACTGTCCGACGGCGGAAACGTTGGCGCGCGCGGCCGCTGGCGTGCTGCCCGCCGACGAGCGCGAGGCCATCGCCGATCACATCGGCGGATGCACGGCCTGCGCGGACGAGTATCGTCACACGACGCCGCTGCGGGAATGGGCGGCATCGGTGGGCCCGACCGGGCGAACCGGCTGGAGGCTGCCCGTGCCGATCGCGGCGGCCGCGGCGGTCACGTCGATGGCGCTGTCTGGCGCCGCATGGTCGTGGGTGGAGCTGCGGACCGCCCGCAAGGCGCTCGACGAGGCCGCGGCCCGCGCCGCCGGCTACGAGCGCGAGGCGGTCGACCTGCGGGCAGGAATCGCGCGGCTGTCAGGGCCGCAGGTCAACGCGCCGGTGCTCGATCTGATTCAGGCGGATGCGACGCGCGGTACGGAAGCGCGTGGCGAACCGGGCGCGCAGCGGCTGACGATCCCGGTCGCTGCCGCGATGTTCACGCTGATTCTCACGGCGCCGAACGAGACGGCCGGCGCAGACCATGCGATCGAGATCCTGGACGCGTCGGGCGCGCCCGTCTGGCGCGGCGGCGGATTAAAGAAAGGTCCGGACAACACCTTCACCATCGCCATCCCCCGGACGCTGCTGACCGCGGGCCTCTACACGATCAACCTGAAAAGCGTGTCGGACGGCCAGGAACGTCTGGCCGACAGCCACCTGGTCCGCATAGAGTACCGGTAAGCGGCCCCGGCTCGCGCGAGGGCGCGTCGTCTCGCACCGGATCGCCTTTCTGGACTCATGGCGGCGCCTCGACTCTTCCGACATCTGCTCGTCATCGCCGTGTTGCTCGCGGCTCGACCACCTGCGTCGGCCCAGGACGACAGCGCGCGCGGCGCCGACAGCGAATACAAGACCGGCGTGGCCCTGCTCGCATCCGGCAGGTTCGCCGACGCGCTGCGCACGTTCCAGTCGGTGCTCATCGCCCGTCAGGCCGCCGGAGACCGCGCCGGCCAGTCGGAGGTGCTGATTCAGATCGCCTGGTCCGAGAGCTCGCTCGGACGGAACGCGCAGGCTCTCGGTCACGGTGAGCGGGCACTGGCGCTCTGCGAGGGAGAACGGGCGCACTGCGAGGCGCGCGCGCTCACCGCGGTCGGCCAGCTCCATTTCCGGCAGGGGGACTCGCAGAAGGCGCTCGACGCCCTCGGACGCGCGCTCGCGGGGTGGGAAGCGCTCGGCTCGGCCCCGGGGCAGGCGGAGGCGCTCAGCGAGATTGGCTGGATCTTCTGGGCCGGCGGTGACTCGGCTGCCGCAATCGCACGGTACGAACGGGCGAGGCCGCTCTGGCAGGCGGTCAAGGACCAGGCGGGTGAAGGCTACGTCCTGAACAATCTCGGGCTTGCCTACTCCGCGCTCGGCGACAACCCGAAGGCGCTCGAGTACTTCGAGCAGGCGGTATCGCTCCGCCGGGCGGCCGGCGACATCGCGGGCGAAGCGCAAAGCTACTCCAACATGGGGTGGGCGTACTGGAACCTCGCGGAGTATCAGCGCGCGCTCGACGCGTGCGCCGACGCGATCCGGCTGGCGAAGTCCGTGAACCAGAAGAGCACGCACGCCTGGGCGCTCGACACCCGCGGGCTGGCGCTTGTTTCGCTCGGCGACTACGCCCATGGCCGGGATGCCCATCGTGAGGCGCTCGCACTGCGCCGCGCGATCGACGATCGCCACGGCCTCGGCCAGACGCTCAACAACCTGGGCGCGGCGCACTTCAACCTTGGCGAGCGTATCCGCGCGCATCGGTACTTCGTCGAAGCGCTCGAGGCGAGCCGCGCCGTCGGCGACCGCCGGCGCGAGGCGCTGGCGCGCAACAACCTCGGGCTGCACGCCATCGGCGGGAAGAACCCGCGCCGTGCGCTCGAGCACCTCCGGACGGCACTGGAGATCCGCCGCGCGCTCGTCGATCGCCGCTCCGAAGCACAGACGCTGCACAACATCGCGCGGGCCGAGATCGTCCTCGGGTCTCACGACGCCGCCCGTGAACACCTGGTCTCGGCGCGGAAGATCTTCCAGGACGTCGGCGACCGCGCCAGCGAAGCCAACACGCTGCTCGCGCTCGCGAGGCATGCCTCCGACGGCGATGATCTGCCAGCCGCGCGCAGCGCCGCGCAACAGGCGCTGGAGATCGCTGAATCGCTGCGCACGCGGGTGGCCAGCCAGGAACTGCGCGGATCGTATCTTGCCGCGCGGCAGCACTATTACGAGCTCTACATCGACGTGCTGATGCGCCTGCACCGGCGCGACTCAGGTGCCGGCCACGCGGCAGCGGCGTTCGAGCTGAGCGAGCGCGCCCGTGCGCGCAGTCTCCTCGAGTCGCTGGTGGAGACGCACGCGGACATTCGCCAGGGCGTGGATCCGGACCTCCTCGCGCGCGAGCGGCTCGCCCGCACCCGCCTCGACGCCGCAGAGCGATCGCGCATGCTCCTGCTGAACCGTCAACACACGGCCGGGCAGGCGGCCGCTGCCGAGCGCGAGCTCGAAGCGCGCCTGCGCGACTATCACGACACGCAGACCGAAATCCGCGTCCGCAGTCCTCGATACGCCGCGCTCACCCAGCCGCAGCCGCTCACGCTCGCTGAAGTGCAGTCGGCGGTGCTCGATCGCCGCACGCTTCTCCTTGAATACCGCCTCGGCGAGACACGCAGCTATCTATGGACGGTCACGACGCATGCGATCCACGGCTACACGCTGCCTGGGCGCGCGGCCATCGAGACCGCAGCCCGGCGGCTGCATCAGCTCCTCTCGGAACCGCCGAGACGCACCGCACGGCGGCAGCTCGAGATTGCAGCGGCGCAGCTGAGCGGCATCCTGCTGGCGCCGGCTGCACGCGATCTGGCCGGCAAGCGCCTGGCCATCGTCGCCGACGGCATCCTGCACTACGTGCCGTTCGGCGTCCTGCCGGCGCCCGTCGGCGCGAACCGCGGATGCGCCGGGGCCACGGCATACTGTCCGCTGATCGTCGATCACGAAGTAGTGACGATGCCGTCGGCGTCGGTGCTGGCGGTGATCCGCGAGGAGCAGGCGCACAGGCCGCCGGCAACGGGGACGCTCGCCGTCTTTTCCGATCCCGTGTTCGACCCGTCGGATCCGCGCGTCGGCCCGACCCGCAGCAGCGGCAGCGGCGCGAGCGGCTTCCAGCGCCTTCCTTTCTCACGCCGCGAAGCGGACGCGATCGCGGCGTTTGCGCCGAGCGAGCGCACGTTGAAGGCGACCGGGTTCGACGCGAGCCGCGAATCGGCGATGCGTGCCGAGATTGCCGGCTATCGGTTCGTGCACTTCGCGACGCATGGCCTGGTCGACAGCCAGCGGCCCGAGCTCTCGGGCCTCGTGCTGTCGCTGGTCGACCGGACCGGCCAGCCGGCAAACGGCTTTCTGCGCAGCCACGAGCTATACAACCTCAGCCTCGGCGCCGACCTGGTCGTCCTCAGCGCTTGCCGCACGGCGCTCGGCAAGGAAATCAACGGCGAGGGGGTCGTCGGCCTGGCACGGGGTTTCATGTACGCCGGATCGCCCCGCGTCGTCGCGAGCCTGTGGGACGTGCGCGACGCGGCGACGGCAGACTTCATGGCGCACTTCTACCGCGCGATGCTCAGCGAACGCCTGCCCGCCGCCGCGGCGCTCCGCTCGGCCCAGCTCGCCATGTGGCGCGGCGGACGCTACGCAGCGCCGTTCTACTGGGCGGGGTTCATCCTGCAAGGGGAATGGAAGTAGGAACTGGGGGAACTGGGGACTTCGCACGGTGGATCAGTTTCCAGTTTGCAGTTGCCAGACATTGTTAGCTGGCAACCAGTAAGGAATGCTGGTTACTGGCGACTGGTAACTGAGATCAAATTCCCAGCAACCCCGACGGCGCAAGCTTCTCGATCATTTCGCAGGGCGAAGCAAATCCACGGCTTGCGGCGTATTGACCCCTCGCGGATCCCACGGCCTGGCCCGTGGTCTATGATTATGCGTTCGAGTCGTCCCCCGCCTCAGGCGCGTACCCGCTGCCTGAGGTCGAGATCCGGACGGCCGCCCTAATTCGGAGAGACATCAATGAAAGCACGTGTTCTCACGCGTCCCCTCGCCCTGTTGCTGGTCCTGCCCTTGTGCGCCGCTCCCGCGCCCGCGCGGGCAGCGGCTGCATCCCAGAAACCGGCGGCCGACGCGGCCCAGAAGCCCTACGAGCCCCAGGTCGGCCAGAGCGGCAAGGACGTCGTCTGGGTGCCAACGCCACAGGCCCTCGTCGAGAAGATGCTCGACATGGCCAAGGTCACCCCGCAGGACTTCGTCATCGACCTGGGCTCGGGTGACGGCCGCACCGTGATCACCGCCGCCAAGCGCGGCGCCCGCGCCATGGGCATCGAGTACAACCCCGACATGGTCGAGCTCTCGAAGCGTAACGCGGCCAAGGAAGGCGTGAGCGACAAGGCGACGTTCGTGAAGGCTGACCTCTTCGAGACCGACTTCTCCAAGGCGCAGGTGGTGACGATGTTCCTGCTGCCGTCGATCAACCTGAAGCTCCGCCCGACGATCCTGGACCTGAAGCCCGGCACGCGGATCGTGTCGAACTCCTTCAACATGGAGGACTGGGAAGCAGACCAGACCGAAACGATCGCCGACAACTGCACGAGCTGGTGCACGGCGATGCTCTGGATCGTGCCGGCGAAAGTGGACGGCGTGTGGTCGCATCCGCAGGGTGAGCTGAAGCTCACGCAGCAGTTCCAGATGGTGTCGGGTTCGCTGGGATCGCAGCCGATCTCCGAAGGCAGGCTGCGCGGCGACGAGCTCACGTTCAAGGCGGGGAACACCACTTACACGGGCAAAGTTGAAGGCAACGTCATTCGCGGCGCCGGCGCCAATGGCGGCGGCAGCTGGACGGCCACACGCAAGCCGTAGCTACCTCGGTGGCGCGGGCGGCACCGGGAACGTCCGCGTCACCGCGATACCGTCGGGGCCGAACACGCCCTGATCCTTTCCCGCAATCGTCAGTCGAATCGCGCCGGCATCACCGGCGCGGATGACGATCCGCTCGTTCGCTTTCAGCGGAATCCGAACGCCGGCCTCGAGCTCGCGCTCGAGCACACGCTCGCCATCGACAGTCACCCGTACCCACACGCGCCGTTCGGTCGAGAGCTCCGTCACCGGAGCGCTCGGCACGGGCGCGGCTGGCGGCGCCGGGGCCGGCTGAGGAGGTTCCGGCGTGGCAGCCGTCTGCGCGGGTGGCGCCGGCGCATCCAGCGGCCGCAGCACGTTCCACGCGAGCACCGCAACCACCAGGACGATGGCCGCGGCGAGGATCCACCGGAAGGCCCTTCGCTGCGGCGCAGGCACGGAGCTCAGCGCCGCCGGGACGACCGGCTCTGCACGTTGCGCGTCCAATCCGGTCTCGATGCCGGCATGTGTTGCGGGGAGCGCAGCCGGTTCGGCCGGCGCTTCACGGTCGAGCTCTAGTGCACGACCCGGGACGGCCGATGCATCGGCCTCCGGCGCTGGCTGCACGGCGGCGTCGAGAGCCTTTGCGGATGGAGCGTCCGTTCCGGGTGCGGTCGTTCGATGTACGTCCGCGATCGGCGCTGGCACTGCCGCTCGCGATGGCGGGAGGCCGCTCGGCGACAACGCCGGCGGCTCGCTGGTCCGCGGCTGCGTGCGCACGTTCGACGCGCCTGCCGCGGCCGACGCGCTGCCGGCGGATCGCCCCTCGAACGATCGCAGGAAGCTGTCGAACGCATCGTTCGCCTCGCGCCGTTTCCTGCGCGACTGCTCGATCGCCTGGTGCAGCCGTTCGAGCTCCTCGAGCGTCGATCGCTCCCCGGACTGATCATGCGGCCGTTCGTCTCCTGGCATATGAGTAGTTGACCCGCTCGACCGCCAGACAGTCAAGAGCGTCGCAGACGATCGCACGAACGAAGCCGCAAGGTGGCCCCTTGGTGCCAACAGGCCGCCCGCGAGGACGAGAACACGAATGAAGCCGCAAGGTGGCCCCTTGGTGCCAACAGGCCGCCCGCGAGGACGAGAAGAGGATCGCTGCTACAGTCTTACGATGCCGCCACGCATCAGCCTGTTTCCCAAGTGCTACTTCGACGATTTCACAGGGGGCCGCCGCTCGTACGAGCAATGGATCCACGAGGCCGCGACGCTCGGCGGCGAAGGCATCGAACACTACGACGGGTTCTTCCGCAGCCTCGCGCCCGCCGACGTCGATCCCATCGTCCGCGCCATGGAGGAGACGGGACAGATCTCCTCGATGCTGTGCTTTTCTCCCGATTTCACGCACGAGGATCCGGCCGAGCGGCAGCGGCAGATCGAACGGCAGAAAGCGGCCATCGATCTGACCGTGCGCCTCGGCGCGCGGCATTGCCGCACGTTGAGCGGCCAGCGCTATCCCGGCCTGAGCCGCGCCGAGGGCATCGCCCGCACCGTGGACGGCATCCGCCGATCGCTCGAGTACGCCGAGAAGCGCGGGGTCGTGCTGTGCATGGAGAACCACTACAAGGACGGGACCTGGCGCTACCCCGAGTTCGCGCAGCCCGAGGACATCTTCCTCGAGATCATCGACCGGATCGAGTCGCCAAATTTCGGCGTCCAGTACGATCCGTCGAACGCCGTCGTCGGCGGCTTCGATCCCGTTCGCTTCCTCGAAAAAGTAAAGGACCGCGTGGTGACCATGCACGCCTCGGATCGCTACCTGGCGCCGGGCGCCTCACTCGACGATCTGAAGATGGGCGACGGCGCCACCGGCTACGCCGCCGCCCTCAAACACGGCGAGACCGGCACCGGCATGAACGACTACGACGCCATCTTCCGGCTGCTCGCCGAGGTGCACTTCGATGGCTGGATCTCGATCGAGGACGGCATGAACGGCCTCGACGAGATCGCCCGCTCGGCCGAGTTCCTCAAGGAGAAGCGGGCGCAGTACTTTCCGGAACAGCCGCAGCCAAGAGCACAAAAGGAGTAGGGGAGAACGGGAGCAACGAGAAGAAACCGTGTCTGTTTAACAGTTCAGTGGATTGGAGTACAAGTACACAATCTTTGATTTTGTCGCGTGACCCGCTAATCAAATACAAGAAACCTTGCTCTCCTCCTCCACTTCTCCTTTTTATTTCCTGCTCGATCGCAGCGTGGCCGCGTGTCGCGTTCGAAGCCGGCTCAGGCCGCGCACACGAAATCCTCCCCTTCCACGAAGCCGGCGCGGGCCAAGGCTGTGCGGATGATCGAGCGCGGGCCGGCGCGGGCGACCGAGACGACGATGCGGCGGCCGCGGAGCGTGGTGATGGCGGTGTCGGGCACGACCTCGGCGCCATGAATCCGCTGGCCGATGCGGGAGCGTTTCACTTCCACGATGTGCGACGGGACCCGGCCGTGGGCGGCGAGCGCCCGGCGGAGAGTGCGGCCGGTGCCACCGTATCCCCAGAGCACATAGGTCGCATGGGCCGCGAGAAAACCGATCGACAGGAAGTGCGCCTTGCAGGCGGTAAAGCGATCCTGGGCGTACCGGAGATCGCGGCGCGAGAGCGAGTTCGGGCCGTTGCGCCAGGCGGTCAGCCGCTCGGGCACGACGGCGATGCGGTGGCCGCGGGAGAGGGCGCGCAGGACGAGATCGTAGTCCTCGGGCCACCCGCGATCGACGTAACCGTCGGCGGCGATGTCGCGGCGCATCATCAGGGTGGGGTGCGCGACGGGGCACTCTATGAAGGCGTCGCGCCGCACATCGGCCGCCGACTGCAGGCCGTTCAGCCACTCCTCGTACTCGCGGAGTCGCGGCGACAGACTTCGGCGCGGAAACAGGCGTACGCGGGAGCCGACGGCGGACAGCATCGCGTCGTGATCCAGCGCCTCGGCCTGGACGCGCAACCGTCGGCGGTGCATCAAATCGTCGGCGTCCATGCGGGCGACGAGCGGCGCGCGGCAATGACGAAGTCCCTCGTTGAGCGCGGCGATCAAGCCGCACGGCGGCGTCGTCACGACGCGAAAGCGCGGATCGTGATCAGCAAACAGCCGCGCGATCCTCGCGGTCTCGTCGATCGACCCGTCGTCGACGATGATGCATTCCCAGGATCGCTCCGTCTGACGCGCGATGCTGCGGAGACATGCGGGCAGGGTTGGCGCAGCGTCGCGCGCGGGAAGAACGATCGAGATACGCGGGGGATTATTTGTCCTCACGGGTGGCCTCTGGTTGCCAGGGGGCACTCTTGCGGCCGATGTCACTCGTGCTCACGTGCGGCCCCGTAGCGGCAGCGGGCACGGCTGCACCCCGGCGTCACACCCGGGCGGCGGGCGCGGCGGCGGGCCGGGAGGCGAGCGCGAGATGGAGGACGAAACCCAACCCGAAGGTCACGAACCAGGCGTAGGTGTAGAGCGCGTCGAGGAATGTCGGATCCGGCACCTGTCCGCCTGGACTCGTGGCGGCGCGGAGGAAGCCGGGCACCACGGGGACGATCGCGAGGGCGAGGGCGATCATCGCCCGCCAGTTGACGCCGCCGCTGTATGCGTAGCGGCCGGCCATGTCGAAGAGATCGGGCACGGAGAGCTGCCGCCGCCTGAGCGCCCAGTAGTCGGCGATGAGGATGCCGCCGATGGCTCCCATCAGGCTCGAATAGCCGACGAGCCACGTGAAGATGTAGGCGGAGGCGGCGGCATACAGCTTCCACGGCATCGTCCCGATGCCGACGAGCGCCGTGATCAGGCCGCCGGCCACATAGCTGATGCGGCGAGGCGCCAGGCTCGAGAAGTCGTTCGCCGGCGACACGACGTTGGCGGCCATGTTCGTGGTGAGCTGAGCAACGAGCACGATCAACGCGCCGAAGATGATCACCGCCGGATGCCCGATGCGCGCAATCACCTGCACCGGATCCCAAATGGCTTCGCCGTAAATGACGATGGTGGCGCTCGTCACGGCGACACCGATGAACGCGAACGCCGTCATCGTGGCCGGCAGGCCGAGCGCCTGCCCGAGGGCCTGCGAGCGCTGGTCGCGCGCGTAGCGGGTGAAGTCCGGAATGTTCAGGCTGAGCGTGGCCCAGTAGCCGACGTTGGCGGTGAGCGCCGCGGGGAACAGCTGCCAGAACGAGGCGTCGTGCGACTGCAGCCGCGATGATTCCGCCAGCACGTGGCCCAGGCCGCCGCCGCGGTTCACCGCCCAGAGCAGGAGGATCACGCCGCCGCCGAGCAGGAGCGGCGCCGACCAGCTTTCCAGCTTCTTGATTCCGTCGAGGCCGCGAACGATGATCGCGACCTGCACCAGCCAGAACGCAGCGAATGCCAGCCACACGCCGGCGGGAAGCGAGCGCCAGGCCGGCCACGCAGCGCCGAGCAGTTCGTTGAGTGCCAGGCCGCCGATCCAGGTCTGGATGCCGAACCATCCGCAGGCGACGAGTGCACGGAGCATGGCCGGCACGTTCGCCCCCTTCACGCCGAAGCTGGCGCGGCACAGCACGGGGAACGACACGCCGTACTTCGTACCGGCGTGTGCATTGAGGATCATCGGCGCGAGCACGATCGTGTTGCCGAGCAGGATCGTGCACATCGCCTGCGACCAGCTCATGCCCTGCTGCATCAGCCCGGAAGCGAGCGTGTAGGTGGTGATGACCACGCTCATGCCGATCCAGAGCGCGGCGATGTGATACGTCGACCAGGTCCGCTGCGCCGGAGCCGTCGGCGCCAGATCGCGGTTCCATAACGGACTCTGCGAGAAGTCGTGCTTCATCGTCTTTGGTGCGCGCGGGTTTCGTGCGCGCGCGCCTGGCCCGATGGCGGTCGGCTCGCGTTCAGGCCTTCACGGCGCCGGCTTCCGCCGCCGCGTACCCTTCCGCGTCGTAGCCGCCCAGGTAGGCTTCTCCCTCGGGCCGCCTGATGCGCGAGTGCGGCACGACGCGATCGCGGCGGACGCCGCGGAATTCCTCGAGTGTGCTCCAGCCATGACGTTCCATGGCGGCCTGCATGCCGGCGAGCAGCCGCTTGATCACGTTCGGTCCGATCGCGTGATCGAGCATGGCTGCCGTGCAGACCTGCACGGTGCCGCAGCCAAGCAGGAAGAAATTGAGCGCATGGGCGAACTCGGCGACGCCGCCGATGCCGGAGAATGCCTTGTCCGGAAAGGCCTGCGTCAGCTGCGCCATCTTGGCGAGCGACAACGGCAGAATCGCCGGCCCGCCAAGCCCGCCCGACGACACGTAGCCGTCCACGTTCACTTCGAACTCGAGCGTGTTGGGATCGATGAGCGGCACGGAGGGAAACGTGTTCGACGAGGTGATCGCATCCGCGCCGCCGAGGAACGCACCGCGCGCCTCGACGACGATGTCGGTGGTCGAGGGCGTGAGCTTCGCCCAGACAGGGACACGCGCCACTTCCTTGACCACCTGCGTGACCGTGGAGATGAGCTCCTGATCCTTGCCGATGTTCGAGCCCATGTCCTTGCGATCCATGTGCGGGCACGAGAGGTTCAGCTCCAGCGCGTCCGCCCCCTCGTCCTGGCAGGCTTTCGCCAGCGTCTGCCAGTGCGACAGCTCCTGATCGCTGCCCGAGCCGGCCATGATGGAGGCGACGAGCACGCGCGTCGGGTGCGCCTGCTTGATCCGTGCGATGCGCGGCACCCACCAGTCGAGCGGCTTGTCGGAGATGAGCTCCCAGTTCCACGAGGAGTGCAGCGCCGTGCCCGGCCGCTTCTGCATCGACAGCTCGGGCGAATCCGGGGTGGCGCGCAGGA
>JBOGIX010000429.1:0-7185 GCA_050744685.1 Vicinamibacterales bacterium
GCCGGGGCCTCGCCTTGCGCGAGGAGGGCCGCCGCTCCGCTGCAAACGATGGCCGTGGCCAGCCGCAGACTCTGGCGGAGCGCGCTTTTCACCGCACGCGCCCTGGCGTGTCCGGATCGACCTTCTGCTTGGTGACCTCCGTACGCGAGAACGCACCGGCCGGCGCACTTGATTCCGACGCAGCGCGCAGCGCCTGGAACGCCTCGAGCGCCTGCTGCTGCGCCGGCGCGTCGCCGAGCGCGGCATGGGCCTGCGCCAGCTGGTAGAAGGCGACCTCGCTGCGCCCGTTGAGCGCGATTGCCTTCTTCAGATGCGTGACGGCGAGCGCCGGCTCCTGCAGACCGATGAGCGCACGCGCCAGGCCGATGAGGGCGTCTTCGAACTCCGGGTAGTGCTCGAGCGCCGATTCGAACGACGCGCGCGCCTTTGCCAGGTCGCCGGCCTTGCGGTGGATCTCTGCGGCTTCGTAGGCGGCATTGGCGTTCGTTGGATCGTTCTCGAGCTCCAGCTCGAACGCCTCCAGGGCGGCGGCGTCGATGCCGGCGCCGCCATCGCGCGCGGATCGCGCCAGCAGCACGCGGCCGATCCGGTAGTGCACGCCCGGCCGCCGGGGGTCGATCGCCAGCACCGCACGGTATTCCTTGACCGCTGCCTCGTCGAGCCCCTGGCTTTCGTTCGCCTCACCGGCGGCAAGATGCACCCAGAGCGAATCGGGCGCCGCCGCGGCAAGATCCTGGAGCGTCAGGAACGCGAAGTTCGCATGCAAGCGGCTCGCGTGGTACAGCACCTCGGGATCTTTCGGATACAGCTTCGCGAGCCGAAGCGCCGTGCCGACGGCATCCGCATGACGGCCGAGGCCGGTGTACGCGCGTTGCAGCTGGAGGCCGGCCGAACGGCGCAGCGCCGCGTCCGGCGATTTCGCAAAGCCGCGCTCGAGGCCAGGCAGCGCGTCGGCGAAGCGCCCGAGCTCCGACAGCGACATCGCCAGCAGCAGATCCGCGTTGGGCAGCCCCGGCTTCAACGCCGCCGCCTGCTTCAGCGCGGCGACTGCCTGCGCGAACTTGCCTTGCTGGAAGTAGATGAAGCCGAGCGTTGCGTGGACCTCGGCGGTTTTGGGACTGAGCTCCCGAAGCTGTTCGTAGGCACGCTCCGCATCCGCATACCGATGCGCCGACAACGCGGCGGATCCTTCAGCTCCCAGTCGCGCCATGGCATCGCCGGTCTGGCCCGAAGCGACCGTTATCGGCCAGAGAAGAAGCAACCAGAGGGCGATGGGCAGCATCGGTGGCAATCCGGCAGCGCCGATTCTACGCTCGATGCCGCCGTGGTGGGCAAGCGTCGTCTTTCGGATACGAGGAAACCGAGGCGGAGGAGGAAGAGCTCGAGGCTCTCGAGGTCACGGATCTAGAAACGAAGCAACGAAGTCAACGGACGGGAACGGAGAAATGCGCGGCTTGACACTTCCCGACTGCTTACGGCGGGTCGCGCTCGCCCGGCATTGGCCGGGCGAGGACGCGCGTACGCGAGGGCGCGACCCCTGGGACGCGCAGCGACCCCGGATCCGTTCACTCCGTTATCTTCGTTGCTTCGTTTCTAGATCCGTTTCCTCAGTGTCCTCCGTCCTCCTCCGCCTCCACCTCCATGTCTCCGTATCCTCCTCCGCAGCCTCCCTCATTCAGAACAGCAGCTTCAACCCGAGCTGGTTGATGCGCCCGGGCCGGGCGCTGAGAATGCGCCCGAACCGGTTGTCGGCGACGTTGACCACGGGCGCGTTGAACTGCGCGTGATTGAAGGCGTTGAAGGACTCGAACCGGAACTGGAGCCGCGACCCGCGGACCAGGTCGAAGTTCTTGAACAGCGCGAAATCCAGGTTGTTGATGCCCGGCCCGCGCAGCGTGTTGCGTCCGACCGTTCCGAAGGAGCCCGGCGCCGGCTGCGCGAACGCCGCCGTGTTGAACCATGCGTCGATGCCCTTCTCGAATCCGCTCGGGTACGGATCGCCGACGATGTCCGCACGGTTGGTGCCGAAGCTGTCGTTCAAGCCGCCGGCGTCGGCCGCGGTGATCGTGATCGGGAACCCGCGCTGCAGCGTGAGAATGCCGTTCACCTGCCAGCCGCCGACGAGCGCGTTCTTCAAGCCCGTGGCATCGCCGGCGAACCTCTCCCCTTTGCCGAACGGCAGGTTGTAGACGAAGCTCCCGACCAGCCGGTGATCCACATCGAAGTCCGATCGGCCGCGATCCAGTTCCGGTCGGCTGTTGTCGAGCAGCCCCTGCCAGCCGTTGAACGCCGAGGCGCCGATGCCGGCCGCCGCCGACTTGTTGTCGGTGCTCTTCGCCCACGTGTACACCAGCGTCGCCACGAGCGAGTTCGTGTGCCGTTCGAGCTTGGTGTTCAGCGACTGATAGTTCGAGGTGCCGGAGAAGTCGCTGTCGATGTAGACGACGAAGTTCGGGTAGGGTTTGCGCGCGGCGACCGGGAGCGGGTTCGCCGGATCGTAGGGCAGCGCCTGCGCGATGTTGCGCCGCATCAGCAGGTCCGTCCCCTTGGTGCCGATGTAGTTCACCTCCGCAATCGTGTTCCGGAATACCTCGCGCTGGATGCCGAGCGACCACTGCTGCACGTAAGGGTTCTTCGGATCCGGCGACATGCTCACCGCCAGGAACGTGTTGGCCGCCGCCGTCGCCGGACCGAGATCCGCGAAGCTCGGGAACAGGTCGTTCGTCGTCTTGAGCGGCGTCGTCTGGTCCGCGGTCTGGATGTAGTTGCCGCGGCTGACATACGGGTAGATATCCGCGGCGCCGTCGATCTCGCGTCCTTCGAACGAATCCCAGAAGACGCCGTAGCCGCCGCGGATCACCGTCTCCTGCCCGCCGAACGGCCGGAAGGCGAAGCCGAGGCGCGGCGCGAACACGTTCTTCGACGCGTCCTTCGGGTTGCGGCGCCCGGCGAACTTGTAATAGCTCTCGTCGCCGACAATGCCGCGATCGACGAGCGTGCTATCGGCGACGAGCAGCCCGCCGCGCGGGTTGTTCACGTCGCGCCATCCCATTCGATCGTTGGTCTCGAAGGGGATCGTCCGGTAGTCCCAGCGCAGGCCCAGGTTCAGGGTGAGCTTCGGGTTCACGCGCCAGTCGTCCTGGACGTAGGGCGCGAAGTAGCGGAAGTTGAACTCGCGGGGGTTTCCCGACCGTCCGGCGACGCTGAAGCCGGCCGGCTGGAACACGCTCGCGCCGGAGTAGTAGCCGAGCAGCATGTCCGCAACGGCGTTGCCGGTGAAGAAGCCGCTGAACGTGAACTGGCCGAGGAAGTCGTTCGCCAGGTCGCGCTGCAGCGACCAGCGCCGGTAGTTCGCGCCGAAGTTCAACGTGTGGCGTCCGCGAATCCAGGTCGTCGTGTTGCTCAGATCCCACATCGGCTGGTAGCTTGCCTGGTAGTCGTTCACGGCGCTGCCGCCGCCGGCGAGCCCCGTGCCGGTGCCGCCGAAGCCGACCGCCGGGTACGTCCGCTGCTCGTCGTCCAGGTTCTCGAAGACGCCCGTGAGGCCGACGGATGCGATGTCGCTGTCGGGCGCGGTGAACCCATGCTGATTGGCTCGCGCGCCGACGAACCCGACGCGCAGCTGGTTCACCAGGTTCGAGCCGACCGGCACCGAATGGGACACCTGCCAGTTCTTCGTCTCCTGCACGAAGAACACGTCGCCCAGATCGGTCACCGTGCCGAGCGTCGTGTTCGTCCAGTCCGACTGGGTGTAGCGGCCGAAGACCGTGCCCCACTTCGCGCCGAGCTGCTGATCGAAACGCAGCGTCAGCTGGTTGGTATCGGTCGGCAGGTCGCGCTGCCGGATGTAGTTTCCTTGCGGAACGCTGGCGTTCGGCGCGGGCCAGTAGTTCTTGCTCATCGCGAGGTTCGCGAGGCGGGAGAAGCGGCTCGCGGGAACGACATTGCCAGGGAATGGCTGTTTCGTGACCGGATCGATGATCTGGCTGCTGAACCGGCCGGCCAGCTCGTCGGGCAGCGGTACGCGGAGGAAATCCTGCGTGCCCACCTCGCGTCGCAGGCCTTCATAGTTCACCAGGAAGAACGTCCGGTTGCGGCCGTTGTAGGCGCCGGGCACATACACCGGGCCGCCGACGACGAAGCCGAACTGCTTCTGATCGAGCTTCTGCTTCTGCACGTCGAAGAAGCTGCGCGCGTCCAGCTTGTCGTTGCGCATGAACGAGAACACCGATCCGCTCAACCGGTTGGTGCCCGTCTTGCTGACGATGCTGATCTGATTGGCGCTGAAGCCGTACTCGGCCGAATAGGTGGCTGTCTGCTCCTTGAACTCCTGGATGGCGTCCACGGAGAGGATGGCCGCCGGCGTGCCGAGCGCGGTATCGGTGTTCGACGTACCGTCGAGCAGGTAGTTGTTCGACGTCGGGCGCGACCCGTTGATGCTGATCGCGTTGCCCGCCCCCTGCCGCATCGCGCCCTGCTCGCCCGACGTCTCGACGGCGCCGTTGCCCAGGAACAGCAGCTGCAGGAAGTTGCGGCCGTTCAGCGGCAGCTCCGTCACCTGCCTTTCGGTGATGACGTGGCCGATGCTCGCGGTCTCGGTATCGAGCGCCACCGTGCGTCCGCGCACTTCGACGCTCTCGGTCAGCGCCCCGAGCTCCATTCTCAGATCGACGCGCAGCACCTGGTCGACGTTGAGCTCGTTGTCCGAGGAGGCCGCCAGCTTGAATCCGTCTTTCTCGGCGCTGACGAGGTAAGTTCCAACCGGCAGCAGCGGCACGGCGTAGGTGCCGAGGTCGCTGGTCGAGGTCTCACGCGTAAGTCCAGTGAGCGTGTTCGTGATTTTGATGCGGACGCCGGTGACGAGAGCGCCGCTCGTGTCTGTGACGTTGCCGGTGATCTGGCCGGTTGCCGTCTGGGCGGTGGCACCAGGCGGCAGGTAGGCAAGGAACGCGAACACCAGGCCGAGGGATGCCACTTGCTTGGTCATCGTGGAATCTCCTGTCCGAGCCGCCGAGTTCCGACTGTGGTCGACCGCGATCGTTCGCGGAGCGCCTCCTGTATGTGGAGATCGGCGGGAGAATGCCACGATTTTCAGAAAACACGCAGGGTTTTCGCAGGGTGAAACGGCGAACCGATCAAGCCCATCCGCGAAAGCGTGCGGCCAAGCCAACCGCGCAGCAGCTCGGCACTCACCCGCTGGCAACTCCCCGCCGGCCGGCAGTTCGCCCCGGGTTTCGCGGCCTGAAAAGCTCTCGAACGCCGCCGCACAGGTAGTGTGCGATTACCGGAACGCGAACCGCGAACGGCGGCGTCCGGACTCGCCGAAAGAGGTCCGCGAACGGCGCCTCAGACATCGAGGCTCGGCCTCGCTAGAATGAACCCCGTGAGCGAACGGGTATCGAACGATGCATCCGGTGCGCCCGCCCCGGCCGACGCGCTCTTCACGCTGCGGGGCGTGACGCAGGAGCGCGGCGGCACGATGATCCTGGACGGCGTGTCCCTCGAGCTGCCGCGCACGGCGATCACCGCGCTCGTGGGGCCGTCCGGCGCTGGCAAGACGTCGCTCATTCGCCTGCTCAACCGCCTCGACGATCCGGCGGCCGGCGAGGTGTGCTTCGACGGCAAGACCCTCGCAGCGTATCCGGTTGCGGCACTGCGGCGCCGGGTCGGATTCGTGTTCCAGACGGCGGCGATGTTCCCAGGCACCGTGGCCGACAACCTGCGCACGGCGGTGGAGCTCGGTGGGGCGGCCGCAGGCGCTGACGCTCGCCTATGTCACCTACGTCGTCCTCGAGGTGCGGCCGTGGTACGAGCCGCAGTACCTCATTCCGCTGTTCGGCATGATCGTGGGCAACGCGATGAACGGCGCGGCGCTTGCCGTCGAGCGGCTCGCGAGCGAGATCGAGGCGCAGCGCGGCACCGTCGAAGCGTACCTGGCTCTCGGCGCGGCGCCCGCGCGGGCAGCGGCCGAGCCCACACGGCGCGCGCTCGTCGCCGCCCTGATCCCGTCGGTGAACGGCCTGATGGTCGTCGGTCTCGTGCAGCTTCCCGGCATGATGACCGGGCAGATCCTGGCGGGCCAGTCGCCGCTGCTCGCGGTCCGCTATCAGGTGCTCGTGGCGTTCATGCTCACCGGCGCAACCGCCATGACCGCGGTCATCGTGGCGTTGTGGTATCGCCGAACATTCTTCACCGCCGCGGCGCAGCTGCGCGTGCGCGTGCCTGTTTAGTCCGTTATGCGGCTCGCAACGAGCGAAAACGACCAACGACGCGCTTGCCCGCCGTCGCCTTGGCGAAGGCGGGAGCGACGGTGCAGCGGAGTCCGAGGGGCGAAGCCCCTCGGATCTGGTTAGCGCGACGCCATGTCTCGATACCGCTTCGCTGCCGCGAGATCCTTGCGCAGCTCCTCCGCGGTCCGGCGCGGTCCATAGCCTGGCGTATCGCGCTGGATCCGCCAGCCCTCCTTCAGCGGCCCGGCGTCCACCGTATCGAACCCGAACTGGTCGAGCAGCCGTGCCACCGTGGCCTTCGCCCCGGCATCGTCGCCCGCGATCACCAGCGCGCGCCGGTTCTTCGTGCCTGCGGGAAGTCCGTCCGTGGTCAGCTGCGAGGCGTAGATGTGATTGAACCCCTTCACGACTTGCGACGCGGGCAGGTGCCGCTGCAGCAGCTCGGACGTCGTCGTCGACTCGTCGTCGAGCTCCTTGATGTGGCCGTCGCGCTGCGGATAGTAGTTGTTCGTGTCGATGACGATCTTCCCCGCCAGCGGTTCGACGGGCACCTGCCGGTAGTTCCTGAGCGGCACCGTGACGACGACGATGTCGCCGTCCCGGGCTGCTTCTTCGGGCGTGGCCGCCCGCGCGTTGGGCCCGAGCTCCGCGACCAGATCTGCCAGCGTCTCCGGGCCGCGCGAGTTGCTGACGACCACGTGATACCCGCTGGCGATCGCGAGCCGCGCCACCTGACTGCCGATGTTGCCTGCGCCGATGAGGCCGATGGTTTTCATGTTCGTCTCGATATTGAATCTGAATCAGGTCTCAGGTAACGCCCAACCTCCAACTCCCAACTTCCAAGGTGGGGGGGCGAAAAACCAGGGGTGAAAGTCAATCAAGTCAGCTAGCAGGCTCGACATTCACCCCGTTGTGTCCGTCGTTGCGCCTTGGGAGTTGGGAGTTGGGAGTTGGA
>JBOGIX010000430.1:0-7999 GCA_050744685.1 Vicinamibacterales bacterium
TTACTAAACGATTCGACCATCCTGCGCGCGCAGCGCGCCTACTGGGAGTCCGTTCAGCGAATAGTCGGACGGACTCCCAGTGCAGGGATTGTAGTTCAGGAAGGCACGAAGTCAGAATGGCAGGAGCGATGCTGGTCGAAACCGCAGCGGGTCTGTACTGCCCGGCCGGCGGGTTCCATATCGATCCCTGGAACCCCGTGGCCCGCGCGGTCATCACCCACGCGCACGGCGATCATGCGCGTCCGGGCAGCGCCGCTTACCTCTGCGCGGCGCCTGGCGCCGGTTTGCTGACCCGCCGCTTCGGCAGCGGCATCACGCTGGAAACGATGGCCTACGGCGAGCGGCAACGGATTGGCGATGTGACGCTCAGCTTTCATCCGGCGGGACACGTGCTGGGCTCGGCGCAGGTCCGACTCGAGCCTCATGGCGTGGGCAGCGAAGGCGGTGTCTGGGTCGTCGCCGGCGATTACAAGCGGGCCGCGGATCCGACGTGCGCGGCGTTCGAGCCGGTGCCGTGCGACACGTTCGTCACCGAATCGACGTTCGGGCTGCCGATCTACCGCTGGGACAGCACGGACAGCGTGCTGCTCGACACTCTCAACTGGTGGACTGCGAACGGCGCCGAGGGCAAGTCGTCGGTGCTCTTCTGTTACACGATCGGCAAGGCGCAGCGGATCCTGGCGGAGCTCGCACGGCACATCGACCGGCGGGTTTTCGTGCACGGCATGATGCTGCCGATGATCGAGGCGTATCGCGAAGCGGGCGTGCCGATGCTGCCGGTCGAATCGGCCACCGAGCAGCCGCGCGGCACCTCGTTCGTCGGCGAGCTCGTGCTGGCGCCGCTGCCGGCGCGTGGCACGCCGTGGATGCGCCGCCTCGGCACGCACTCCGACGCGTTCGCCTCGGGCCTGATGCGCGTACGGGGCGTTCGCCGCCAGCGCGCGTTCGATCGCGGGTTCGTGCTGTCGGATCACGCGGACTGGCCGGCGCTGCTGCAGACCATCAAAGAGACCGGCGCCCACCGCGTGCTGGCGACACACGGACACGCGGAGCCGCTGGCGCGTTACGTGAGCGAGCTCGGTATCGACGGCGGTGTGATTCGGACGGCCTGGGAGGGCGAGCCAACAGGAGACTGATCAGGGAGGGAGCGGAGGCCGTCGTCGCCTCCGACCTCCTCGGTCCCTCGAGCCGCACGAGAATTCATGCAGCGATTCGCTCAACTGTTCGACGCCATCGATCGCACCACGTCCACCAACGCGAAGGTGGCGGCGATGGCGGCCTACTTCTCCGAGGCACCGCCGGCCGATGCCGCGTGGGCGGCCTTCTTTCTCACCGGCCGCCGCCTCAAGCGCCTCGTGCCGTATGCCGCCATTCACGACTGGACGTTGTCGGCGACGCACCTGCCCTCATGGATCCTGCAGGAGTGCTACTCGGTCGTCGGCGATGGCGCCGAAACTGCGGCGCTCGTGCTCGATCAGTTGCCGCCCTCGACCGACGATGACGTGCTGTCGCTGGCGGCGTGGGTCGAGGAGCGGATCGTCACGCTGCGCGGAATGGATCCGGACAGCCAGCGGCAGCGTGTCACCCGCTGGTGGGCGCCGCTCGATCGCCTGCAGCGCTTCGTGCTGTTGAAGATGGTGACGGGCGAGCTGCGCGTCGGCGTGTCGCAGACGCTCGTCGTCCGCGCGCTCGCCGAAGCGGCCGGGTTGCCAGTTGCCACCATCGCCGCGCGGCTGATGGGCGACTGGACGCCATCTGCCGAATGGTTTACCTCGTTGCTGTCGCAGCAGGCGATCGACATCGACCACTCGCGCCCGTATCCGTTCTTCCTGGCCTCGCCCCTCGAAAGCGATCCCGCCACACTCGGCGACCCGTCCGACTGGGTGATCGAATGGAAGTGGGACGGCATCCGTGCGCAGCTCGTTCGGCGCGGCGGCACGGTACACCTGTGGTCGCGCGGCGAGGAGCTCATCACGCATCGTTTTCCGGAGATCGCCGCGGCCGCGACTCGCCTTCCCGAGGGGATCGTCCTCGACGGCGAGGTGCTGGCGTTCCGCGACGAGCGTCCGATGCCGTTCTCGGCCCTGCAGCAGCGGATCGGGCGGCAGAAGCTCGTCGCCCAGATGGCGCGCACCGTCCCCGTCGTCTTCATGACCTACGACATCCTCGAGGAGGGCGGACGCGACATCCGCGAGCGCCCGCTCGTTGACCGCCGCGCGCAATTGACCGCGCTGCTGTCGGCGCGCACCGACGATGCCGGCGGCGGCGGCCGCGTGATCCGTGTCTCGCCGATCGTCGCGGCCGCGTCCTGGAGCGAACTTGCGGACCAGCGCCGCGAGTCCCGCGGGCGCGGCGTCGAAGGGCTGATGCTCAAGCGCGGCCTGTCGGTATACGGCGTGGGCCGGCGCCGCGGGGACTGGTGGAAGTGGAAGGTCGATCCCTACACGATCGACGCGGTACTGATCTACGCGCAGCCGGGCAGCGGGAAGCGAGCGAGCCTGCTGACGGACTATACGTTCGGCGTCTGGCACGAGGGAGAGCTGGTGCCGATCGCGAAGGCGTATTCCGGGCTGTCGAACGAGGAGATCGGCGAGATGGACCGCTGGATTCGGCGGCACACGGTGGAACGGTTCGGACCCGTCCGCCACGTCGAGCCCATTCACGTCTTCGAGCTCGGGTTCGAGGGAATCGCGCGATCGCCACGGCATCGTTCCGGTATCGCCGTGAGGTTCCCGCGCATGCTGCGATGGCGGAAGGACAAGCGCGCGGAGGAAGCCGACACGCTCGATAACGTTCGGCGGCTGCTGGAGTCCGTCGAAGCGTCGGGCCGAGGCGATCCCGGACAGTGAAACTCCGCTCCGGAATGCCAAAAATGCCAGAAATGCCAGGAATGCCAAGAATGGTCGGAACGCTGACAATTACCGGGAGCAACCAACCGGCATTATTGGCAAGTCCTGACGTTGTTGGCAATCCTACATTCCTGGCATTCCTGGCATTGCTGCACGCGTCACTGCGCCAGCCGCGCCTGGCGGGCGATCTCGCGCAGGCTCGGGCGCGCACCCGCGCTCAGCAATCCAATCCGGAAGAGACGGCCGCCGACGCGCAGCGCGACCCAGGTCGACAGCAGCAACACCACGAACGCGCCGCCGATTTCCCACGACGGCAGGGACGCGGCATCGGTGCTGGCGCGCAAGACCACGAGCGGACCGGACGTGAACGGGATCCATGTCAACACGCGCGCCACCGTGCCGTTTGGTTCGCGAACGAGCACCGCCAGCATCATGAGCGGCAGCGCGGCGGTGAGCGACCACACCATCGCCAGCTGCTGCGCCTCGCGCATGTTGCTGCCGAGCGAGCCCGTGCCGAGCATCAGGCTCCCGAAGAACAGGAAACCGACGATGAAGAACGGCACGGCGAGCGCCAGCGCGACCCACGGCACGTCCACCCGCGCGGCGAGCAGCATGGGCACGATGCCCAGGCCGCCGACCAGCAGCATGCTCAACCACACGGCAATCTGCAGCAGGCCGGCGCCGCCGAGCCCGAGCAGCTTGCCCGCGAGGATCTCGTCGGGGTTCGCCGAGGCGAGCAGCACCTCCACGACCTTGTTCTCTTTTTCGGTGGCCGTACCCTGCATCAGGTATCCCGACGTCATCAGGATTGAGATCAGGAACAGCCCCATGAACAGGAGCGGCAGCAGGAGGCGCACCGCCGACGCCGTCGACCCGCCGTCGCGGATCTCTCCCGTTCGGGTGACCGCAAACCGGTTCGTGCTGGCGATCGGCTGGAGGACGCGTTCGGAGGTCCGGGCGTCGAGATTGTCGGTCACGAGGCGGCGGCGCAGGAGCTCGCGCAGCGCGTTGCGTGAATCGGAGCTCGAAAAGCTGAACGTGTCGGGCGCATATGCGTCGACGGCGCCGCCGGTCATGTAGTCGCGCGGCAGCACGAAGAAGCCGCGCAACGTGCGCGCCGCCAGCGCCCGGCGCGCCTCGTCTTCGGAGCCGAGCGGCCGGAACACGAAGTTGTCGGAGGCCATCGCATCCTTGATCGCCTGTCCCTGCCCGGTCGCCTCGAGCGTCTTGCGCATTTCCTCGGGGATCTCCGCGCCACCCTGTGCGCGCACGTCGGCCTCGAGCCGGAGCACGCCGGCATGATCGATCACGCCGTAGACCGCGGGTTCGCGTTCCTTCTTGTCGGCGAGATACGCGGGCACTGCGACGATGGCGGCGTAGGCGGCGACGAACAGCGGCATGCCGAAGGTGGCGATGAGGTAACCCGGCCGCTTGACGGCGGCCAGGAACTCGAACGTGGCGACGGTGCCAATCTTCGTCCAGCGAGTCACGCCCGCGCCTCCCGCACCACGCGGAGGAAGATGTCCTCCATCGGCGCGAGCAACGGTTCGAACCGATCGATCACGACACCCTCCCGCACGAGCGCGGTGAGCACCTCATTGGGAGGTGTGCCGTCGGCAAGCATCAACCGCCAGCTGCCCTCCCCTTCCGGCGTGGCCGCCGCGACCGCCGGGAGCGGCGGCAGTTGCCCGCGCGCGTGCACCCGCACTTCCGGCAGCGAATGCCGGCGTCTCACCTCGTCGACCTCGCCGTAGACGACGAGCTGCCCCTTGTTGATCAAGGCCACGCGGTCGCAGAGCGCTTCCACCTGGTTCATGTGGTGCGTGGACAGGATCGTCGTGCGGCCGTTCCTGCGCCGCTCGAGCAGGAGATCCTGCACGAGCCTGACATTGACGGGATCCAGCCCCGTCGTCGGCTCGTCGAGCACGCAGAGATCCGGATCGCTCAGCAGCACTGACGCGATCTGCACCTTCTGCGACATGCCCTTGCTGAGGCGATCGACCTTCCACGATGCGACATGCGGGAGCTCGACCTTCTCCAGCCAGGCCAGCGAGCGCTCGCGCGCCTCGCGCCGGCCGAGCCCCTTCAGCGCGCCGAAGTAGGTCATGATATCGATGACCGGCTGCTTGGTGTACAAGCCGCGTTCTTCGGGCAGGTAGCCGAGACGATCGAGATGCTGCCGCCGGCGCTCCTCGCCGAACACCATCACGCGCCCGCCATCGGCGCGAATAATGTCCATCAGGATCCGGATGAGCGTGCTCTTGCCGGCGCCGTTCGGGCCGAGCAGCCCGAAGATCTCCCCGGCGTTGACGTCGAAGGAGACACCGCGGAGCGCCGCCGTGCGGCCGTACGACTTCTCGACACGATCGAACGTCAGCACCGGCGTGGCAGGATCGGGCATCGCCGCGATTATACGCACGGCGGGGTCCCGGCCCGCCGGCGCGCCTATCTGGACGCGTCGTCTGACAGCCGCCGAACCGTGTCGAGCACCACACGCACCGCCTCGACGTAGAACGCGCGCGGGATCTTGTCTGCGGTGTCGGTCGGCTTGTGATAGTCGGGATGATCCTCGACGCCGAAATAGAGGAACGGGATGCCGGCGGCGTTGAACGGCCCGTGATCCGACGAGTTCGTCCAGTCGTCGAGTCCCGACGCCTGCGATGCGGGTTTATCGTGGCCGAATGCGAGCGTCAGTGTGCGTCGGGCCGCCGCCTCGGCCACGAGCGGCTTCAGCGACGGGTTCTGGCTGGTGCCTGCCACGAACAGCGTCCCCTTGTCGCCGCGGCCGATCATGTCCATGTTGACGATCGCCTTCACGCGCCCGAGATCGACGGGTGGACGCGCCACGAAGTGCTTCGCCCCCTGAAGCCCCTGCTCCTCGGCATCGAAGGCGACCAACAGTACCGACGTGCGCGGCGGATGCTGCGCGAACCAGCCGGCAATCGCCAGCAGCGCGGCCACACCCGACGCATTGTCGTCCGCCCCGTGATACGTCCGTCCGTCACGCACGCCGAGATGATCGTAATGAGCGGAGACGATGATGAACGTGTCGGCGGCGCTGGTCCCGGCGGCCATACCCATGATGTTCGTCGCGTCCGGAAACGCCCTCTCGCCGCCGCGGCCGGCGGACTTGAACGCGAACGCCTGCTCGTACGATCCGTTGACGGGCCGCAGGCCGAGCTGCTTGAAGCGATCGAGAATCAACGCCTGCGCGCGCTTGTTGCCTGCGCTGCCGGTGAGCCGGCCTTCCAGGGCGGGAGAAGACAGCGCGCGCAGATCGTCGATCAATCGATCGGCATCGATGACCGACGTGCGCGGCGCCGAAGCTGGCGGCTGGAGCGCGCCGATCGATCCCGGACGATTCTGCGCGTGTGAAGCGGACGGGAATGTAACGAGGAGAGCGGTGAGCGCGAGCGCGGACGAACGATGGCGGCAGCGGTCGAGCATACTGCCGATTCTATCCGCGGAGAGAAGAAGGGGGGCCGGCGGAGGTGGACCGGCCCGCCCTGTGCTGCCGTCAGCGACTTGCTGTCTTACACGACTGACTTACGTTGTCGACTTCCCGCTTACTGCGAGCAGCTGCCGCCGCCCGACGCAGGCTTGATCGAGGTGACGCGCAGCGTCTGCATGCCGCCGCTCGAAGCCATCGACCCGGTCGACGACGTTCCCGCTCCCGTGCCGGTGCTCGCGCCGGTCGAGGCACCGGCCCCCGTGGAAGCGCCCGTCGGCGAGCTGGCGCTCGACCCCGCACCCGTGTTGCCGCTGATCATGCCGGTGACCTCGACGCGCTGGCCGACGTGCTGTTCGAGGTTGTCACCGCCCATCAACCGATACGAGGACCCGGCGCTCCGCGCCGAACCGCTGGTCCCTGTCGCCGCACCGGTGCTCGTGCCCGCACCCGAGGTCGTGCCTGCGCCGCCGGCCATGCTCCCCGAAACGTTCGTCAGGACGAAGCCGCCGGCGCGCTGCCCCTGCGCCGCCGCCCCTGCCGCCGCTCCGCCAGTACTGCCAGCCCCGGCCGTGCCGGCGCCAGTACTGCCCGGAGAGCTGGCCATCTGGCCACCCGACTGGAGACAACCGGTCAAGGTGACGGTCTGGCCGCTGCGGCTCGAGCTCTGATCGCGCTGATCCGCGCTCGTCGCGCCGCTCGTGCCCTTCGGCTGCGTGTCGCGAGGCGGCGCCTGCGGCCGCTCTGCCTCGGGCTGAGACGTTGGCGGCTGGGCGGGTGGCTGTTGTGCACCGAGGCCCACCGCAAGCATCGCGCTGAGCATGGTGCCGAAAATAACCTGTCGTTTCATGCAGACCTCCTGAAAGAATGGTTCAGCTCGCGGCGCCGGAGGGATGGCCGCGCCCGGACCGCCCGAGCGCTCGTGATGGTGGGAGCTGAACCCCGACGCCGCTGCGTTGAGACATAGCACCGGCCGTGCCGGATCGATACGGTTGAGCGCATCGGCGCGATAGCGGCGGTGATCCAGCACTCGGGCGCTGCGCACGCGCACGCTCTCGACGTCGCGAAACGTATCGATTTGAGACGACGTGCGGGCCGAGCTTATACGACGTGCTTATTCAAGGAGCCCGCAAAAACTAAACCTCAGCGAGCCGCCAGCCGTCTTAGTAAGGCGGAGGATGCGGATGGGCTTCTTGTGGCGCAGGCGTGAAGTCGACGACTCTGGTCAACGGGACGCATCGTTGCCGCTCGTCCGGCTGGAAGGGATCTCGAAGGTCTTCAAGGGCGACGCGGATGAGGAGACGCACGCGCTTGCCGAAGTGACCGTCGACATTCACCGCGGCGAGTACGTCTCCGTCTCCGGCCCGTCCGGATGCGGCAAGTCGACGTTCTTGTCGATCCTCGCGTTACTCGAGACACCGACCGCCGGCCGGTACTGGCTGAACGGAAAGCGGACCGATCGACTGGCGCCATCGGAGCGCGCGCGAGCGCGCAGCGTCGAGCTCGGCCTCATCTTTCAGAGCTTCAACCTCATCGCCGACATGACGGTGTACGAGAACGTCGAGTATCCGCTGACGCTGCGCGGCGCCAGCCCACGCGAGCGTGCGGACCGTGCGACCGCCGCGCTCGATCGCGTCGGCATGACCGCGCGCGGCAGGCAGCGTCCGGGCCAGCTCTCCGGCGGCCACCAGCAGCTCGTGGC
>JBOGIX010000431.1:0-15089 GCA_050744685.1 Vicinamibacterales bacterium
CAACTACTGCGAAGTGATCGGCGCCAGCGCCCGCCCGGACGGCGGCACGGCGCTCGCCGTGCGCGACGTGCTGAACGGCGGACAGGCGGAGATTGGCGCCAGGGTGGCGGTGAATGCCACCGGCGCCTGGTTCGAACCGGTCACCGAACAGCTCGCGGCACGCCGGCCCGGGGCCGTGCGCACGACCAAGGGTGTGCACCTCGTCGTGCCGCCCGTCACCGATCGTGCGCTGGTGCTCTATTCCCAGGTGGACCGCCGGCTCCTCTTCGCGATCCCGCGATGTGGCCTCACGTGGATCGGCACCACCGATACCGATTTCGACGGCGATCCCGCGGATGCGCGCGCCACGCGTGCCGACGTCGACTACCTGCTCGCCTCGGTCCGGAACGTCTTCCCGGCCTTGCGCCTCGACGACGTGCTTTACACGACGGCCGGCGTGCGGGCGCTCGTGCGGCAGCGCGGCAGCGAGTCGTCCGTGTCGCGGATGCACAAGATCGTCGTCGGCGGGCCGATTGCGCCCGCGGGCATGATCTCGGTGCTCGGCGGCAAGATCACCGGCTATCGCGCCATCGCGGAAGACGTGAGCGATGCCGTGTGCCGGCAGCTCGGCGCGACGGGCCGGCGCGCGGTCACGGCAGAGAGACCGCTTCCGGGCGCCCCCTCGAACGGCGCACACGCCCCCATCGTTCCCGCCCACCTCTTCGATCTCTACGGCCGGCGCGCCGAGGACGTTCTCGCACTCGCTGCTTCGACGCCGGGCCTCGATCGCCCGCTCGCGCCGAACTACCCCGACATGGGCGCGCAGGTGGTCTTCAGCGTGAGGCACGAATACTGCGTGCGCCTCTCGGACTTCCTGCGCCGGCGCACGCTGCTCGGCGCGTCCGACGATCAAGGCTGGGCGGCCGCGCCAGCCGCCGCCGCCGTCATGGCTTCGGAGCTCGGCTGGTCCGCAGGCCGCGTCGCTGGCGAGATCGAGGCCTACCAACGCGAAATCGAGGCCACAAGGAGCTTCTGAAATGCCATGAATGCGCAGGAATGCCATGAATGGGGGGCAGCTCCTGGGGCCTCGGGTTGAAACCGAACCTTGCGTTCTCTTTTGACACGCGTGCAAGTTCCCAACACATGCATTCCCGGCATCCGTGCAGCATTCCCCATTCTTGGCATTCTCGAGCATTCATGGCATTCAAGTAACATCTCGTGTCTGGTCATGCGCATCATCATCGTCGGCGGGGGCGAGGTCGGGTTCGGATTGTCGCAGGGCCTCGCCGCGCGGCACGAGGTGGTGATCGTCGATCACGCGCCGGAGGCGGGTGATCGCTTCGAGAAGCTCGACGTCGAGTTCATCGCGGGCGGCGGCACTGCCGCGGAAACGCTGAAGCGCGCGGGGACCGAGACGGCCGACGTCTTCATCGCGTGCACCGGCCTCGACGAGGTCAACATCGTGGCCTGCGGGATGGCCAACCAGCTCGGCAAGGCCCGGACGATCTGCTTCGTGTCGCGCGAGGATTTCCTCGACCTCGCGGAACGGCGCGATGGCCTCGAGCTGTTCGGCATCGGCCGCGTGGTCTGGCCAGAGGCCCAGCTCGCGGAAGACATCGAGCGCCTGGTCGCGTCGCCGGGCGCGATCGACGCCGAGAGCTTTGCGGGCGGCGCGGTGAGGCTCCTCGAATACCGCCTGGAACCGGAATCCCCGCTGACGCACCAGCCGCTGACGGCGCTGAACCTGCCGCGCGGCTCGCTCGTGGTCGCCGTGCGGCGCGGCGACACGTTCTTCATCCCCCGCGGCGACACGCAGCTCGCGGCCGGCGACAAGGTGGTCGTGATGGGCACGCCGGACGCGATGGCCGACGTGCAGCAGCGCGTCATGCCGCAGGCCGACAAGGGCACGCAGCGGGTCACGATCATCGGCGGCGGTGACGTCGGGCTCCGCCTCGCGGAACGCCTGGACGGCATGCGCGACGTTCAGCTCCGCGTCATCGAGCGTGACCTGGCTCGCGGCCAGATGATCGCGGCCCGCCTGCGAAACGCGCTGGTCCTGAACGGCGACGGCACCGACCTGATGCTGCTCGAGGCCGAGGACATCGGCCTCAGCAACGTGCTCGTGTCGGTGATCGACAACGACGAGAAGAACCTGCTCGCGTCGCTGCTCGGCCGGCAGCTCGGCGTGCGCCGCATCATCACCCGCGTCAGCAAGCCTGCCAACCTTCGGCTGTTCGAGCGCGTCGGCGTCGACGTGGCGATTTCCGCGCGCGGTGCGGCAGTCGCGTCGGTGCTCCATCAGATCGAAGGCGGGCCAGCGAGCCTGCTCGCGGTGCTCGAAGAAGGCGAAGGACGGATTCTCGAGGTCCAGGTCCCGTCGCAGTACCACACGCGCACGCTTCGCGAGCTCGAATCACCGCGCGACAGCATCGTCGGCGCGATCCTCCGCGACAACCAGGCCATCGTCCCGCGCGGCACCGATATCCTCAAGGCCGGCGATCGCCTGCTCGTCTTCGCCACCCGCGCCAGCGCCGACGAGGTGCGCGCCTTCTTCAACGCCGGCAGGTAATCGGCAATGCGCCTCGCCGTCATCGTGCACGTGATCGGCGTACTGGTGCGCATGTTCGGCCCGATGCTGCTCGCGCCGGCGATCGTGGCCCTGTATTACGGGGAAAGGACGGACGCCGTCGGGTTCGCGCTGACGGGCATCGGCACCGTGGTGCTCGGGCACGTCATGCGCATGGCGGGCGGCTCCGCAGCCGAGCGCGAAGCCGAGCGCATCCGCCGCGCCGAAGGGATCACCGTCGTCGCCGGCTCGTGGCTGCTGATGGCCCACGTGTCGGCGATTCCGTACATGTGGGCGGGACTCGGGTTCATCGACGCGCTCTTCGAGTCGATGTCCGGCTTGACCACGACCGGCGCCACCGTTTTCCGGGATTTCAACGCGTTCGGTCGCGGCATCTTCTTCTGGCGATCGCTGACCCACTGGCTCGGCGGCATGGGCGTGATCGCCTTGTTCGTGGCCGTGCTGCCACGACTCGCGATCGGCGGGCGGGAACTGTTCTTCGCCGAAGCGTCGGGCCCCACCGATGAAAAGCTGACGCCGCAGCTCCGGCAGACCGCACTGGCCCTCTGGCGTTTGTACGCCGCGCTCACCGCTGCGCAGACGGTCGCGCTGTATCTGGCCGGGATGAGCCTCTTCGACGCGGTCTGCCATGCCATGGCCACCCTCGCAGCGGGCGGCTTCTCACCCCATCCGCTGTCGGTCGCCGGCTATCAGAGCCCCTCGATCGAATGGATCATCAGCGTGTTCATGTTCCTCGGCGGTGCGAACTTCGCGCTGCAGTATCGCGTGATGGTTCGCGGGCACGGGCGCGCGCTGCTGAAGGACGAAGAGTTCCGCGCCTACGTCCTCGTAGTGTCGCTGGCCTCGGCGGCGCTGCTCTTGTTCCTCGCGCAGGACGGGCGCCCGCTCGGCGGAGCGCTCCGGTCCGCCGTGTTCCAGACGGTGTCGATCATCACGACGACTGGTTTCGCGAGCGAGGACTTCAATCTGTGGAGCGACCAGGCCAAGGTGGTGTTGCTCGGGCTGATGTTCATCGGCGGCTGCGCAGGATCCGCTGCCGGCGGTCCAAAGGTCGTGCGTCATGTGCTCATGGCGCGCTTCACGCTCCGCGAGCTTCGGCGCACGCTCCACCCCCGCGCCGTGCTGCCGGTGAAGCTGGGCGGCCGCGTCGTGCCGGATTCGACGATGCGGGAAGTCGTCGTGTTCATGCTGTTCTACATCCTGACCTACGCCATCGGCGCCGCCGTAGTCATCTTCTTCGGCTCCGGCCTGGTGACCGGGATCTCGGCGACAGCCGCGGCGATCGGCAACGTCGGCCCCGGCTTCAACGAGGTGGGCCCGATGGGACACTACGCCAACCTCCACCCGGTCAGCAGAATCGTACTGACCCTGGAGATGTGGATCGGCCGGCTCGAAGTGCTTACCGTTCTGGTTCTGCTCCGCGCCGAAGTCTGGCGGTCGGCCCGATGGCGCGTCGGCTGACCGATCGACCGGACCCGTTTCCCTTTCGTGACGGCCTCGAGCACCGTGACACACGTGCGCTCCCTCCGGATCTCAATTCCGCCATCCGCTCGCCAGAAATGTAAGAACGGCTGCGCCCGCGACGTCGGTAATCCGAACGTTCCCTGCGATTTGCGCCGGTCCTCGCGTTGCAGAGCACCTTGATGCAACCCATGGACTTTCACACTCTCGCTGCCTCCGAAACGTCTTCCGTCATCGAACGCCTGCTGGCGCGGCAATCGTCAGCGACCCTGCAGCAGCTTCAGGCGCTGCGCGAGGCGGTGGACGCAGCGGCTCGTGCGCTCGACAGCGCGCCATCCATTGAAGAAGAACGCGACGAGCTCGTTGGGCGTCTGACCGAGGCGCGGGACGCGGAGCTTCAGGGCGTGCGCGCGGAAGCCCGCCGCGCGGTGGAGATGGCCAACGCCGAGATCGCCGCGCAGGTTGCGCAGATCGAGAAGCTCCGCGCGATCATCGTCCAGGCGGAGGCGGAGACGGCGCTCCTTCGCAGCGAGCTGCAGACGGCGCAGGAGCGCGCCGCGTCCGCGGACCGCGACCTCGAAGCCACACTCGAGGCGCATGGCGCGCTGGAATCGGCGCTTCGCGACCTGGAAGCCGAATCGCGCCGCGCCACGGAAGCCAGGGCGGCGGCCGACGCGCAGCTCGCCGATGCCCGCGCCGCCATCGACCTGATGCTCGCCGAGACCGAGCAGCTCCGCGCGCAGTGCGAACGTGATGCCGCGGAGCGAACCGCCATTCAGGAGCTGGCGCGCGTGAGCGGCAGCGACCGTGACGCGATTCGCGCCGAGCTCGAGGCGGCACGCGTTCATGTGCGTGCACTCGATGCAGACCTCGAACGCGCGCGCGCCACGAGCGACGAGCGCGACACCCTCGCCGCCCACGTCCGCACCGTCGAAGACACGGTCCAGCGCCTCGAAGCGGAACTGGCCACCGCGGCGGAAGCGCGCGATCAACGCGACGCGATCACGACCCAGCTCGAAGCGAGCACCGTCCGGGTGCAGCAGCTCGAAACGGCACATGCCGAGCAGGACGAGCGAATCCGTCAGCTGCAGGCGAAGCTCGAGGCCGCAGCACAAGTGGAAGCGCAACTGCGTGCCGCCGCCCTCGACGCGCCTGGTGCCGCCGCCCCCGCGTCGACCTTCGACGATGCGGAGATGCTCCGCGGTGAAGTCGAGCGTATGGTGTCGCTGTTCGACGCCTCGGCCCGGGCGGTCGGAGAGATGGCCGCCGCGACCAGCTCCAGCGAGCTCCTGACCGAGCTGGTCAAACGGCTGTCGCTGCAGTTCACGCGCGTGGCCCTGTTCCGGCTGAAAGGCAACCGCCTCGAAGGGGAACATCAGGTCGGCTTCGACGAACAGGCGGACATGTCCAAGCTGGTCATCCCGACGAACGTCGACTCGCTGTTGACCCGCGCCGTCCACTCCGGCGTCGTTCAGAGCCTGGCGGGCGAGGACGTCGCGATTCGCTCGGGCACGCCGTTCGCCGGCACGCCGACGTGCGCCGTAGCGCTGCCAATCGTGCTGCAGGGGACGACGCTGGCCGTGGTCTACGCCGACGATGCCGAGATGCCCGAGTCGGCGCGGACTCCGGCGGTGCACGAGTCGAGTATCGGCTTTGCACGGCTGCTGGCCGGCCAGGTCGTCGTGCTGCTCGTCCGCCACACGCACGAGCTGAAAACGCTTGCCGAACTGAGCCAGTACGCCACCACGCTGTTGCAGGAAGCCAAGGAGATGTATCTGGCCGATGCCCAGGCCGGAAAGAACGCCGACCTTCTGCGCAGCCGGCTGAGAGAGAACATCGACTGCGCGAGCCAACTCTACGCCTACCGCGCCGCGATGGAAGGCACGGCTGCGGCAGCACTGCTCGACGGGCAGATCGCCGCCGAGATCGAAACCTCCACACCCTTCGCCAAAGACCTCGCCGTTGTCGTTCGGCAGATGCATTCGAGCGACGTCCAGCTCACGGCTGAAGCCTCTTAATCGCTGTTCGCTGTTCGCTGTTCGTTTCGGGGCAACGCCACGGATTGTGGACCACGCGGACCTCGACCCTGATACCTGAAGCCGCGAACAACGAACAACGAACAGCGATTGAAAGAACGTCAGTTCGAGGCGAGAAACCGACTGAGATCGAGCGCGCGGGGCGGCCGCACCGTTTCGACGATATGGCGGGCGTACGCGCCTGAGCCGTCGCGCAGCGATGTGTCGATGTCGCCGGGGATGCGGCCGAAGTCCGCGGCCACGAGCGCAATCCTCGGATGCAGGGGCTCGCTGTCGTTCGTGGCGATCACGACGCCCGTCTCGTCGCGGTCCGTGCGCACCACCGATCCCACGGGGAAGAACGTGACCGCCGCGACGAATGCCTTCACCAGCGCGGCGTTGAGCTTCTCTCCCGCCAGCCTCGCGAGCACCAGACAGGCCTGCTCCGGGAGACCCGGCTCCTGATACGTGCGGGCCCCGGTGACCGCTTCGTAGATGTCGGCAACCGCGACCAGCTGACTCATGAAGTGCGGCGCGCCAGCGCCGAGCGCGGGATAACCGCTGCCCTTGACGCCGCGGTGATGCTCGAGGGCGACGGTCGGCGTCAGCGGCCGCAGGCCGCCGACGTCCACGAGAATCTCGGCGCCGAACGTGGTGTGCGCCTCCATCAGCGCGCGTTCGCGCTTGTCCAGTGCACCGGGCTTCCGCAGCAGCTCGAGGGGGATTCGCGTCTTGCCGATATCGTGCAGCAAGGCGGCTTCACCGATGGCCGCCGTGGTGGCTGGATCGAAGCCAACCTGCCGGGCGATGAGCAAGCTGAGCGTTGCCACGTTGACCGAGTGGCAGTAGGTCAGGTTTTCGTACAGCTTGACGGCGAGGATCTGCGCGAGCGCTGCGCTGCTCCCCGCCACCTTCTGGATCAGCAGCTCGACGACGTGGCGGATCGTGTCGAGCTTCAGCGCCTTGCCCTCCTGCACCTGTTCGAACATCTCCTGCGTCAGGTCCAGCGATTCGGCGTAGGCCGGGTCGTAGACGTCGCGCGGCGCCTCGTCCCACTGCTGCGCGCGCCAGCGCGTGTCGAGCGCAACGAGCTTGGCCAGGCTGACGTTGCGGATGCCGCGTTCTGCGAGCAGGTGCGACATCGACGGACCGCCGACGGCGTCCCGCTGGTCCCAGAGAAACTGCGAGAGCACGAGCAGCTCGGCGGGCGTGATGCCGCGCGTGATGTGGATGCTGTCGATCCCGAGCCCGGAGAGCTCCTGGATGACCCGCGTGTTCACGTCGGTGTCGTGCCGGAACGACAGGCCGTCGAGATGCGCGTCGCCGTGGATGACGTCGATGCGCAGCACATCGTCGTCCGCGAGATGGCGCTGCACGGCGGCATCGAGCTCGCCGAGCTTCTGCATGATCGCCGGGTGCCCGGGCGGATACATGCCCGTCAGCTTGCGGAGGCTGGTGAGCCCCTTGAGCAGCGGGAGCGGATCGAGCGCCTGTTCGACCGGGACGGGTGTGCTCATCGCTTCAACATCGCGTACGCCTTGCGCGCCATTCGCGCGACGGCAGGCTTCCAGATCCTGAACCGCATCGGCGCGAGCCCGTGCAGCACCGGGCCGAGGTCGACGCAGCCGGTGCTCGCCGCGCGATCGAGCAGGCGTCCGGTCGTGTGAGGGTGGCTCAGCGTGAAGTCGCGGCGGCCGAGCAGCTCGCGCATGCGCCGCTGCGCCTCCTGCGGCGGGAAGTGCCACAAGGTCTCTTCGGCGGCGACGCTCAGCGCGCCGTGCTGCCGCGCGATCTCCGCCACGACAATGCCCGCCGCCCGGGACGTCCCGATGCGGGCGAGCGCACGCAGGGCTTCACGCGCGGTCTGTTCGTCGTCTGCGGCAATGAAGCCGCCGATGACGTCCTCGTAGCCGGCGCCCGCGGCGCCAAGGGCGCGGAGCAGCACGCGTTTCACGCCCGGGGTACTTCCGGCGAGCCGCGGCGCGAGGGCCGGCGCGAGCCTGGCGGCATGCTGCACGAGCAGCTGGGCGGCAGCCTTCCCCCGCCCCTGAAGCGACCGCCCATCCGGCTTCGCATCCGCGCCGGACCGCGTCCGGTCCGACTGCTCGCGGTCGATCAGGTCCACGAGCGGCCCGGCCAGCGCAGGTCCAAGCGCGGCGATCACCGTCGAGGCGAGGCGATCGTCCTGATCCTCACGCGCAGACAGATCCACCAGCCGCGCCACGCGATCGGGCGTGCAGAACGCCGAGAGCCCGGCCATCAGCACGTCGGCGACGTCGGGGCGCGTTGCGCGCAGCCGCTCGGCAAGTTCTCCGTACCGCACGAGCCACCCGGCGAGCGCCTCTTCACGCGATGCGGCCACCGGTACCGAGGCGCCGTGCGCTTCGGCCTCGATCGCCGACAGCAGCGCGAACGATTGCTTGACGAACCCCTGTACTGTTTCCGGGTTGGGCTCCAGGCAGACCAGGTGCCACAGGCACGTGATCTGGTCAATGACAACGTCACCCTGTGGCAGCGCGGTCCGGATGTCGTCCAGGACGGCCTGCGCGTGCGCGTCGAGCGAAAGATCGAACGCCGCGAACTCGGCGAACGTCTTGCCGCTGCGGCCGTCGACCCGGATGAGCTCGCGCGCATGACGCGTGAGCGTGGTCTGCCGGTCGTCGTCCGCCGCTGCCGCTTCACGCGCCTTCAGCTGCTCGTCGAGCAGCGGCAGCATCGCCGCATGGCGATCGGGCGTCAGGTCGAGTCGCGCAAGCGCGGTGCCCAGGAGCTCGGGCGCCGCGGTTTCGAGATCGAGCAGCAGGCAGAGCGACTCGGCGAGATCCACGTTCGGAAAATCGCGCAGGATCGCGCCGTCCACGCGCCCCTCGAGCAGCCCCGGGAGCACGGTCCGCCGGAGCAGCGCCTGGCGCGCGCCTGGGTCGAGGTCGAGCACCGCTCGCGCGAGCTTGCCGAACATCCGGCGCGCCACCCGCGGATCGAGCCCCGAGATCAGCGTCGCGACGTCGCTGTACTTCGTCTCGAGCGCTTCGGCGGCGGGCACGTTCCCGGAGTCGTCGGTCAGGCGCAGCAGCATCGACGCAAGCGTCGCCGGATCGTCGGCGAGCACGGCGAGGTCCAGGAGCGACACCGATCGCGGGGCCTGGCCCGGATCGAGCCGGACCCACGCCTTCTGTGGCGGATACAGGTGGTTGACGATGCCGCCTTTGGCGATCTGCGCCTCGAACCGGGCGCGTTCCCGGCCCATTTCGTCGGCCGTGTGATGCGCGATCGGCGGCACGTCGAGCACCTCGGGGCGCGAGGCCATCGCCACGCTGACGCGGTCGAGACCGTGCTCCGCGAGCATCTCGACCAGCGACAGCCCGCCGGCGCCGCGCTCGCCGCATCGGACGAGGTCCTGGCAGAACCGCGCGAGCTCGCGTGCCGATGCGCCACGCTCGAGCGTGACCGACGCGACCGCCGCCCTGTGCAGCCGCTTGCCCAGCTCCTGCCCGACTTGCGTGCCGCGTCCCGTGGGCACGTCGTCCACCAGCAGTTCGACGGGGGTCACGCGAAACGTCAGCTGCTCGCGATCGAGCGCCGCCAGCGCGCGCCGCACGGCCTCTATCGCGTTGATGCACAGTGGGCTCGTCGCCGGATAGGTATGGAACTGCTGAACGGCCCGCGCCAGGAGTGTCAGCGCATCGTCGACCGACTTCCAGTCGGCCGGCCGTGGCTCGGGGCGCAGGCTTTCACTTTTGTCGGTCGAGTCGACAAAGCCGTCATCGATAGCCGCACCGCGTGCCTGCACCGCTCCTCCGTGAACACCGACCGCGGGCGCACATCAGTCGTCCGCTGTGTGGGTTGCGGCGGGACGTCGGGCAACGGGCCGACCCCGGGCCGCGGTAACGGCCGGTAGGGGGCAAGAAGCGGGCCTGATGGCGACTACGGCCACTACGGCAACTCCCAACTTCCAACTTCCAACTTCCAACCTTCCAACTTCCAAGGCGAGTCGAACCGAAACATGCGGGTAAAAGTTGTTGCAACCCGGCTGGCCCAGCGCCTTTCACCCCCGATTGTTCCACCCTCGCGCCTTGGAAGTTGGGAGGTTGGGAGTTGGGAGTTGGCCCACCTGAAGCTATGCTGGCGGCGTGACCGAAGCTGCCCCGGCTCCCGAGGAGCCGGCCGATCTGCCGGCCGAACTGCCGCTGACGCCCTCCGAGGCCGCGGTCGCAGTTCAGGCCAGCCCGCGTCCGCCGCGGAGGAAAGCGCCGTTCTGGGCGAAATGGCCGGACGACAAGCTCCTCGATCTCCGCATGTCGGACCTCGGGCTCACGATCGAAGGCGGCCCGTTGCAGAAGCGGCTGGACGAGCTCACTCAGGAGCTCGCCGAGCGTGGGATCGCGTTCCGTCCGCACTTCTGGTTGTCAGACGAGTGGTTCACGCCCGACGGCGTCGCCGGTATCGCGATTCCGTTCTACCTTGCGCACCCACGGCTCGCGCGGCTCGAACGGGAACGGATGCTCGAAGTCGAAGGCGGCACACCCTCGTGGTGCATGCGCATTCTCCGCCACGAAGCGGGACACGCCATCGACAACGCGTACATGCTGCGGCGGCGACGGCGGCGCCAGGCGCTCTTCGGCCCGTCCTCCATTTCGTACCCGGAGTTCTACACGCCCAAGCCTTACAGTCGAAGCTTCGTGCTGCACATCGACAACTGGTACGCGCAGAGCCATCCGGACGAGGACTTCGCCGAGACGTTCGCCGTCTGGCTCAACCCGCGGTCGGACTGGCGGCGCCGCTACCAGGACTGGCCGGCGATCAAGAAGCTCGAGTACGTGGACGCGCTGATGCGCGAGATCGCCACGGCTCCCCCGCTGGTGGACAAGCGCAAGACGGTGGATCCGGTCCACCGCATCCGCCGCACGCTCAGGCAGCACTACAAGCGCAAGGCGGAACACTACGGCCTGGACTATCCGGATTTCTACGAACGCGACCTCCGCCGGCTGTTCCCTGGACCCGCTGAAGGCGCCAGGGCGGTGCCCGCCTCGAGGTTCATCAACCGCATCCGCAAGGAGGTCCGCCGCACGGTCGCCGCGTGGACGGGCGTCTACCAGTACACGATCGACCAGGTGATCGAAGAGATGGCCGAGCGCTGCGACGAGCTGCAGCTCCGCTTCGGCGCCGGCGCCGAGGACCGTACGCGTTCGGACTTCATCGTCGTCCTCACCGTGCAGACGATGAACTACCTCCACAGCGGACGGCATCGGGTGGCGTTGTGAGAGTGCTGCGCGTGCTCGTGCTGATGCACGACTACATGGTCCCGCCAGACGATGTGTCCGGGCTCGACCTGCTCGAAATGCCATGGAAGACCGAGCACGACATCATCGTGACGCTCGGCGAGATGGGCCACGAGGTGCGCAAGGTCGGCGTCGGCGACGATCTCTCGATCGTCCGCCGCACGGTCGAGGAATGGAAGCCCCACATCGTCTTCAATCTGATGGAGGCGTTCCACGAGCTCGGCACCTTCGACCACAACGTCGTCTCTTATCTCGAGCTGCTGCAGGTGCCGTATACCGGGTGCAACCCGCGCGGACTGATGCTCGCGCGAGACAAGGCGCTCTCGAAAACGATCCTGCACTACCACCGCATCCCGGTACCCGAGTTCGGCGTGGTGCACCTCGGCCGTACGGCGCGCCGCCCCAAGCGGCTGCCGTTCCCGTTGATCGTGAAGTCGCTGACCCAGGAAGGGTCGACGGGCATCGCGCAGGCGTCGGTCGTCGCCGACGAGGCAAAGCTCGAGGAGCGGGTCAAGTTCATTCACGAGAGCATCGGCACCGATGCCATCCTCGAACGCTACGTCGAAGGACGCGAGCTCTACGTCGGCATCATCGGCAACCAGCGGCTCACGGTGTTCCCGGTCTGGGAGCTGCACTTCACCAAGCGCGGCGACGAAGTTCACCGGATCGCCACCGACCGCGTGAAGTGGAGCACCAAGTACCAACGCAAGTACGGCATCAAGACGCGCGCCGCGAAGCTCCCGGACGACGTGGCGGCGAAGATCCAGTACCTGTGCAAGCGCGTCTACCGTGCGCTCGATCTGAGCGGCTATGCACGCGTCGACCTGCGCATGGACGACGACGGCCGCGCGTACGTCATCGAAGCCAACCCGAACCCGCAGCTCGCTTACGGCGAGGACCTCGCCGAGTCCGCCGAGCGCGCCGGCGTCTCGTACGAGCAGCTGCTCCAACGCATCCTGCTGACCGGCCTGCAGTGGCGCCCGGAACGAAGAGGGTAGGGAATGGGAAGTAAGGAACTTGGGAAGTAAGGAACTGGGGACGTAATGCGGGATGTGAGCATGGCAGGGCACTGGCGGCGAGAGGGTTGGATGTGGGTTCGGCTTGGAATCTGCGCCGGCGGCGCGATCCTGTGGGGTGCGGGCTTGGGGGCCTTCGGTGAGCCGGGGCATCGCGTCATCGGCCGGGCTGCTGAGATTCATCTCGGGAGCTCGCGCGCGATGCAGGAAGTTCGACGGATCCTGGCGCCGGGCGAAACGCTCGCGGATGCGTCGGTCTGGCCCGACGTGATCAAGGATCCCACCTACGAAGACGCCGATACCGGCTTTTTCCGCCTGGAGCATCCGGGACAGGACGTGTATCACTTCACGAATGTCCCGTTCCAGGCGAACAAGTACGATCCCGACGCGCCGGGCGCGCACTGGGCCGACATCGTCCGCATGACGCGCGAGAGCATTCGCGTGCTGCGGGGGACATCGACGGTATTCTCACGGCGCGATGCGCTGCGCATGCTGGCGCACCTGGTTGGGGATATCCATCAGCCGCTCCACGCCGGTAACGGATACGTCAGCGTGGACGAACCGCTGCGCTTCGTGGTGCCGCAGGGGCCGACCGGCTGGCGGACGACGTTCGGCGGCAATTCGCTGCGCTACGGCCCGAACGACAACTTCAATCTGCACTCGTACTGGGACTCGCACGCCGTCAGCCTGGCGCTGCAGAGGCAGGATGCGGGTGTGTATGCGGCGAGGCTGGTGCAGGAGCTCGGCGTGCTGCCCACCTGGAGGAATACAGGTGATGCCGATGCGTGGCCGGCGCGATGGGCGACCGAAGCGCTGACGCTCGCCGCCGAAGCGCACGCCGGCCTGACGATCAAAACCTATCTTGGTCCCGACCCGGAGCGGCGGACCGCGCATCGCTGGCGCATCGAGCAGCCCGCCGGCTACGACGACATGGCGAAAGCAAGAGTGCGCGTCCAGCTCGCGAAAGGCGGATACCGCCTGGCTGCGACGCTCAAAGCGATCTGGCCGGAAAAGTAATGGTCCTCGCGGGCGGCCTTCTCGTTGCCAGGAGGCCATCTTGCGGCGTTGTTTGTTCTTGCGGTGTCGGCGCGAGCTCTCACGCCGGCGCGACGTGCGCGGGCCGGATCCGTCCAATGGTGAAGGCCTCGCCGACGGCCGGGAGCGTCAGCGCCTGCTCGATGGTGTGCAGCCCCAGCACCCGATAACTCTCGAACTGCGCCTCGGTGAAGAACTGGTTCGACGTAGGCTCGTGAGGAAACGCCGCGTGTGAACGCGCGTAGTTCAGCACGTCCGCCGGTTCGTCGCCCGAGAGCGTCGCCTTCATGTAAACGAGCACACCATCGCTCACGTTGCCGTCGACGGCGGAATAGCGAATCTTGCCGACGGCCACGTGCTGATTTCCGCGTCCCTGCCCGGCGTGATCCATCCCCAGACCGGCTGGCGGGAACTCGATCGGGATCGAGAAATCGATGCGGATCTTGCGCACCGCGTTGGAGAGATCCTCGAAGGCATACTGCGGATCGCAGCCCGCATCGCTGACGAGGATGCAGCGGCACCGCCGGCGGACCATCTCGTACAGGCCGAGGTTCTCGAAATGGCCTCCGTCCGACAGGAACACGTAGGCACTGCGATCGCTCGTGAGCCCGAACAGTTCGCGCAGGAGCGGCGCCGGACCGATTCGCGGATCCGGGTCGTGCCAGGTGTCGGCGCCGGCCGCGCCTGGATTGCCGAGCCACGCACCAAGGCGGGCGTTGAACAGCGTCAGCAGAAACGTCAGGGCCGGCGTCGACCGCGCGCCCATGTTGGGGCTCGCCGCGGCGCCGGATATGGTGATCGCGGTCCCCAGTGAGATGCCGCCGCCGCCGAGATGCGCCTCCCGCGCATAGCCTGCACTCGGGCGGAACCCGAGCATCCACGACCCGGCGTGCAACGGGCTGATCGTGAAGGATTCGGACTTGCGCTGCTGAAAGGCGAGGCGCTTGTCGGACACCATGTTCAACGTGACGTTCACGACGTGCAGCGGTCCGGGCAGGGACGCGAGGGAGGCCATGGGGATGTCGTCCGCCGGGTCGAAATCCGTGAACGGGCTCGGCCGGCGTTCCGCGGCGGGACGCGATGCGCCGATGAACGTACGAATCAGCCGGTTCCGATACATACCGTGCAGCGAGTACTTGTTCACCGGCACCAGCACGGCCATGAGCAGGCCCACGCCGAGGAGGCCCCCGAGCAGCACGATCGCTTCCACGAGCCACGCGCGCTCGAGCACCTGATCCAGCGACAAGCCGATGGCCATATGGCCGGCGTGGATGTAAGCGATTAGCTCGAGATCCGCGGCGGCGAGGAAAGTCAGCAGCAACACCAGGAACGCAGGAGTCGCGGCGGCCGCGAAGGCACGCCGGACCGGCCCGGGCACGGCCGATTCGGACGGCCCGCCGCGCGTGGCGAATGCGGCGATGCCGCCAATCAGCGACGTGAGCACACCGAGCGCGCCCGACACGGTGAGGCCAGGCACGTCGACGAGGCCGACGACTTCGTGCGCGACCCAGCGCATGAAGTGCGGCGCCACCAGCACGACGACGCTGGCGCCAATCCAGACGACGATGACGATCAGCAGCCAGCCGCCGAAGCGGCTCCACCACTCCAGGTCCTCGTCGCTCGTCTCTTCACGCGACAGGCCGATCTGCAGCACGGTCGCCAATCCGACGAGGCCGAGGACGAACGGAAACGCGAGCGTGGCGTAGTCGTACTCGAG
>JBOGIX010000432.1:0-4522 GCA_050744685.1 Vicinamibacterales bacterium
CGTCTGCGGCGCCGGTTGCGGCGGCGGCGTCTGTGGCGCTCCCGCCTGCGGCGTTCCTGCCGGCGGGGGCGTCGTCGCCGGTCCCTGCGCAGCGCCGTGGGCCACGAACATCAGCAGCCCCGCGAGCCCGGCGGCGGCCACACCCTTGTTGATCTGCATCTTCACCTCGAACCTTGGGAAACGTCCATGTCGCACGTCCGATTTCGATCGCCGCAAGGTGGCCCCCTGGCCGCAACCGGCCGCTCGCGAGGACAAATCATGCGCAACAGGAAATGGTAGGAGATACGCGCATCCGTCGGCAAGTGTTGCAGGGCCGGCTCACGATGCGAGGAAGAGCGCGGTGAGGCCAACGAGCACGAAGACCACGATCCACCCCAGCGTGAAGCCTCCGAGATCCTCGCGGTAGGCGCGCCAGCCGCCCGCGCGGCCCGGCCGCAGCAGGTTCACGAGCAGCAGCGGATCCTCCCGCTCGTCGTCACTCGACGTGCGCAGCCGGGTGAAGAACGAGTCGAGCTTCACCGATGGCTCGGGCGCCGTCAGCAGGCTCACGACCACCAGCGCAGCGATGCCGGCAACGAGCGCGGCGAGGAACACGTTCGCGTCCCAGTGATCAAGGCGCTGGCCCGTGATCCAGTACAAGGCGAAATTGGTGACGAGCGCGCACAGGAGGCTGGCGAGCGCGCCCCAGCGGTTCGCACGCGACCAGATGATTCCGCCAACCACGCTGACGCCGACGAACGTCGCCAGCGTTTCCGTCAGCAGGAACGCGTAGAGCACGCTCTCGATGAGGAACATGGCGTAGCCGACGCCGAGCATGGTGATGACGAAGCCGCTGATGCGGCCGACCCACAGGTAATGACGGTCCGGCTGATTCGGCCGCAAGCGCTGCCGGTACAGTCCTTCCGTGAACAGCGCCCCGCCATCCACCAGGAACGCGGAGCAGGTGGACATGTTGGCGGCGAGAATCGACGCGATCAGCAGGCCCAGCGCGCCGGGAAACAGCAGCTGGCGGCAGGCGAAGCCGAACGCGTTCTCGGGATCCGCGAGCAGCGATGCGTCCGCGCGCCCCTGCGCAACCATCGCGGCAACGATGAGACCCACGAGCGCCCAGCCCACCGTGCAGACGCGCTTCACCATGTTGCCGAAGAGCATGCCCACGCGGCAGGTCCGCTCGTCGCGGCCGGTGCCGACCGTCGCGAGCATGTGAGGCTGCGCCATGATGCCGACGAGCCCGTTGATCGTGAGCATCGCGATCACCCACGGCCCGATCCCCGACGGCGTCGCCAGCGAAAACCTGAACGGCTCCAGCGAGGCCTTCATGCCGTCGAGGCCGCCCACGGTCTGCCATCCGAGCGGGATCAGCATGAACGACAAGACGATGATCAGAATGCCCTGGAAGAGATCCGTCCAGGCCGCTGCCACGAGGCCGCCAACGAAGCTGTAGAGGATGAACATCACCGTCATGGCGACCACGATCTCGTTGACGCCGACGTCGCCGCCTGCCGCCTGGCTGATGACCTTGCCTGCCCCCTTGAGCATGCTGCCGGTGTTGATGACGAAGAAGCACAGCGCGAACACGATGTAGATCCCGCCCATCCAGGATCCATAGCGGTCGCTCGTGAACTCCGCCATCGTCGTCCGGCGGATCCGGCGGAAGACGGGCGCCATGATCCAGTAGAACGGCGTGATGAAGAGGTTCTTCCACTGAAACCAGATGGCCGAGGCGCCGACGCTGTACACAGCGCCGGCAAGGGCGACGGGCATCTCCGCATGCGTGCCGACTCCGAAACTCTGGCCGATCATCAGCCACGGCCCGAACTTGCGGCCGCCAAGGAAGTACTCGCCGCTCTGGCGCACCCGTGCGCCGGCGATCAGGCCGATCGCCGTGATGATGACGAGATAGCCGACGAGAATGAGCCAGTCGAGCGGAGCGATGTTCATGGCAGGGAAAGTAGCACGTCTGTTACGGCCAATGCGCGAGGAGGCCGGCGAAGGACTGGCACAGCACGGCTGCGACGATCGTCATCGACACTCCCCAGAGCAGCAGTGCCCGGAATAACCGGCGCGCCTCGGCGGGGTCAGACACGGCCGCCACGCACAAGGCGCCCAGCGTCGAGAGGGGCGACACATCGACCATCGACGAGCCGACGTTGATCGACAGCGCGACCGCCACCGGGTCTCCGCCGCCGACCCGCGCGACGAGGCCGGGCACGGTCGGCAGAAACGCCGGCAGCACCACGCCGGACGTGCTGCTGTAGATCGAGATCGCGCCGGTGATGAACGCGATCGTGCCGTTGATGGTGCCCGGCCCGGTGATGCGGGCCAGCAGGGTGATGAAAAGCTGCATCCCGCCGGTTTTCTCCATCACGGAGATCAGCACGGAGACGCCGCACACCATCATGATCACGGCCCACGGCATTTTGCCGACGACCGCCGTTTCGTCCGCGGTCGTCGCGATCAACAGGATCGCCGACGCCGCGAACGCGGACAGGCCGAGATTCACGTCGAGCACGAGCACGCTCGCGATCCAGCCAGCGATCGTGGCGGCGGTCAGGCGCATCGAGGGCGTCATCGGCTGGACCGTGTCGTGGAGCATCGGCTGCGCCGCCCCCTCGCGCCCCGGCGCCGGCCGATCGCCGGCCATCCACGCGTAGGCGGCGGCCCCGACCAGCACGTGCGCCGCGAAGTTGGCGAACCAGACGCGGACTTCATGTCCGCCGACACCCGCCGACGCCATCGCACCATTGGCGATGACGCCCACGGACGAAAACGGCGACAGGTTGCCGGCGTTCGCGCCGTTGGCGACCATCAGGGCCGTCAGCAGCGGCCGCACGCCGACGCGGTACCCGACGGGCATTGCAATCGGCGCAAGGAGCGCAACGGTGGAAATGGCGCCAGGCCCGACCGAGGACATGACGCACGCGAGCAGGAAGAAGCAGATCGGCACCGCCCGCGCGCTGCCACGCGCGAATCGGACCATCCGGCGCGCAAGCGCGCCCAGCGTGCCGTTCGAGTCCGCGATCGCGAAGAGGAGCGTGACACCGCACAGCGTGAGGAAGAGGGAAACCGGGAACCCGGCCATCACCGCATCCGGCCGCATGCCTGCGTAATACACGCCGATGCCCCAGGCGAAGGCAATCCCGAGCCAGCCCACGTTGATGCGCGACGTCATCGAGACCGCCAGCGCAGCGACCAGGGCGATGAGCGAGAGCAGCGCCGGGCTCACGATGAGGAGCCGGTCCAGGCAGGCAGCAGGTGTTTCTGCACCTTGCCGAGCGCGGTCCGCGGCAGCGCCTCGACGCGAACGAACCCGCGCGGCACCTTGAAGGACGCGAGCGCGCGCCGGCAGGCGCGCTCGAGCGCGTCCCGATCGAGATCGCCGGTGGAAACCAGGTAGGCGACGGGCACCTCGCCACGGCGCGCGTCGGCAACGCCAACGACAGCGGCTTCGAGAATGCCCGCGATGTCCAGCAGCAGCTCTTCGATCTCGCGAGGATAGATGTTGAACCCGCCCGAGATGATCAGATCGGTGCGGCGGCCCTTCAGCGTGACGTACCCGTCCGCCGACCGCTCCGCGAGATCGCCCGTCCTGAACCAGCCATCCACAAACGCCCCCCGTGTCGCCTCGGGCTGCCGCCAGTATCCGGCAAACACGTTTGGCCCACGCACGAGCAGCTCGCCGGTCTCGTCAGACGCGACATCACGGCCGTCCCCGTCGACGATACGGGTAGAGACGCCGGGAAGCGGAAAGCCGACCGACCCGGGCCGCCGCTCGCCGGCATATGGGTTGCTCAGGTTCATGAGCGTCTCGCTCATCCCGTAGCGCTCGAGGATGGCGTGTCCGAAGCGTTCGCGGAACGTCTCGAACACCGAGGCCGGCAGCGGCGCGGATCCGCTGACGAAGAGGCGCATCCGGCTGCCGATATCGCGGGCAGCCTCCGGCGGCAGCTCGAGCAGGCGGACGTAGATCGTCGGCACGCCGAACACGAGCGTCGGCCTGAAGGTCTCGAACAATTCCGCCGCCCGCTGGATGTCGAACCGTTCCACGAGGCGCATGCGGCAGCCGGTGGCCAGCCAGGTCATGACCCCGTTGGCAAGACCGTGCACGTGGAACAGTGGAAGCGCCGCAAGATAGCGATCCGCCGAAGTGATCTGCCAGCACGCCGCAAGATTTACCGTATTCGCGAGGAAGTTGTCGTGGGTGAGCACCGCCCCCTTGGAACGGCCTGTCGTCCCCGACGTGTAGACCAGCGCCGCCGGCTCCTGCCCGTCGATCGGTAGCCGAACCAGTTCGCCGGACTCGGCTGCCGCCTGCTCAATGAGCTCCTCCACGTCGCACACCGGCACGGCCGGTTCAAACAGTGGGCATGCCGCCCGCGTGGTGACGACGAGCCGCGGCTCGGCATCCGAGATGATGTGCGCGATCTCGCGTTCGCGATACAAGACGTTGATCGGCACGAGGATCAGGCCGAGCTTCACACACGCCAGCACCAGGTCGATGAACTCGATCCGGTTCGACAGG
>JBOGIX010000433.1:0-6913 GCA_050744685.1 Vicinamibacterales bacterium
GCACGACATTCACCTCTCCCGGAACGATTGCCATTCCCGATTTCGGCGCCGCCTCTCCCTATCCGTCGGCGCTCGCGGTATCCGGCCTTACGGGCACCATTCAGCGGCTGGCCGTCCGATTGAATTCCGTCACGCACTCCTTCACCGGCGATCTCGACATCCTGCTCGTCGGTCCGGGAGGGCAGAAGGTCATGCTGATGTCCGATGCCGGCGGCTCGAGCAGCGTCAGCGGCGTGTCGCTCACCTTCCGCGACGGCGCGGGCGTGCTCACGGCACCGGTGAGCACGGGCACCTATTCGCCCGTCGACCAGGAGCCCGGAGAAGTACTCCCGGCCCCTGCCCCGGCTGGCCCCTACGTGACCTCCCTCGCGCAGTTCAACGGCACGAACCCGAACGGCACGTGGCGGCTCTACGTCGCTGACGATGGAGAAGGAGATGTGGGCAGTATCGGCGGATGGTCGCTGCTCGTGACGACGGCGAGCGCTGATTACCTCGCCACGTCCGGGCAACTGGTTTTTCCTCCGGGCGTCACGAGCCGTACTGTTTCTGTGTCCGTGAACGGCGACACCGCCGTCGAGGGTAACGAAACGTTCGCGGTCAACCTCTCTTCCGTCAACGGACCGGCGTCGATCGCCGATGCGCAAGGGATCGGCACCATCGTCAACGACGACCGCAACCTGGCGCCGGGCGCGGCGACGTTGAAGTCTCCTCTCCGGCGCATGGGCATTCGTCCGACGTATGAATGGAACGCCGTGCCGTCTGCCACCTCGTACCTGCTCTGGGTCGACGACGTGTCGGGCAATCGGCTGAAGCAGTGGTACACCACAGCGCAGGCCGGCTGCGCGAGCGGCGGCGCCTGCGCGGTGACGCCGGCGATCGACCTGAATGTCGGCGCGGTGAACTGGTGGATCCGGACGTGGAGCAGCGCCGGCTACGGCCCGTGGAGCGCCAAGGGAGTCTTCACCGCAGCGACCGAGAAGTTCGTCGTTGGCCTCGGGCGCGGCGGCACGGGCGAGTTCCAGCTCTGGTCGAACGGCCCCGCACTGCGGCAGGCCAGCCTCGATCTTCCGTGGGCGCCGTACAACGCGGTGAACGGCGAGGTGCATCCCGCGACCGGCGACGTGGATGGCGATGGCCTGGACGAGATCGTCGTCGGTCTCGGTATAGGCGGTCAGGGGTACTTCGCGGTGTTCGACGATGCGGCGCACGGATTCGCGCTGCTGAAGTGGGTGCAGCTGCCGTGGCCGGCGTACAACAGCAACAACGGCACGATCTGGCCTGCAGTCGGAGACATCGATGGCGACGGACGCGGCGAGATCGTCGCTGGCCTGGGGGAGGGCGGTCAGGGATTCTACGCGGTGTTCGGCGATTCAACCCAGGGCTACGCGTTCCAGAGCTGGCAACGGGTCACATGGGCCGCGTACAACAGCGGCGCGAGCGGCGAAACGCATCCGGCGATTGTGAACGTCGACGGCGGAGCGGAGAGCGAGGTCGTGATCGGCCTCGGTACGGGAGGCCGCGGCTGGCTCGAGGTCGTCGACGACGCGACTGCGGATCACGCGCACCTGCGCTGGCTCAGAGTGGGCATGGGCGAATACGCGAACGGTCCGGGCCCGACCTACCCGGCCGGTGGCGACGTCGATGGCGACGGATTGGACGAAGTGGTCGTCGGCCTCGGATTCGGATCGCACGGATGGATCGAGGTGTTCGACGATGGCAACGCCGGTCTCGAGCACAAGTCCTGGTTGCAGGTGACATGGCCGGAGTACGCCGACACGGTTGGTGAGACGCATCCGGCCGTGGGAAACATCGACGGCGATGCCGCACACGAGATCCTTCTCGGCCTGGGCGTCTACATCGGCCGCGGCGGATACTTCGAGATACGCGACGACAGTGCCTCGGGGCACGTGTCGCTCGGGTGGCGTAATATCGGCAGGGGGGACGTCTACGCTGACGGAGGCTCGACCTTTCCTGCAGTGGGACGATTGCGCTGACTGCGATCTGCAGGGGCGATTGGTCGCGTCCTGTCTGGCCCGGGCTGGTTCATGGAACGCCGCGATTCTTCGAGCTGTGCGCACGTCGGCCGCTCCCCCCGGGCGGCACGACGCCTCGCGCCCGACAGCACCTGGCGAAGGCGCGCCGCATCGCTCATGCTGACGATGGCGCTGGCGGCGGACATGCCGGCCGCCGCCGCCTTGTGTGAGTCGATGACGGCCGAGACGATCGAGCTCGCTGCGGGCGCGTCAGCGCGCCTCGGATCGTCCGAGTTCACGTTGCTCTTCGAAAAGGTGGATCTCGACGCGCGCTGCCCCAAGGGTGTCACCTGCGTGTGGGAGGGGGATGCAGTGGTCCGTTTCAGTGTCGGCGCCCCGGGGCAGCCCAAGGTGACGCTGCTGCTCCACACGCACCCCGACAGGCAGCGGGAAGCCGTAACCGGCGGCTTCCGCATCCGCCTCGTCGCGCTGGCCCCCTACCCCAGCATCGATCGGACGCCGCGGGCGGAAGAGTATCGTGTGGAGCTGAACGTGACCGCGGCCGAATAGCCTGGTGAGCGCCCTACAGGGCGGCGGCCACGAGGTCAGCCACCTTCGCGCCGATGGCCAGGCACGCGGTCAACCCTGGCGAGTCGATCCCGGCGGCGTGAATCAGCGCCGGGTTGTTCGCGTCGGGCCGAATCATGAAGTCCTCGAACGAACCTTCCGGCCCGTGCAGTTTCGGCCTGATGCCGCTGCCTCCATACGTCAGATCGTCGATTGTCGCCTCGGGCAAGAGCAGGCGCGTCGGCTCGAGGAAGTCCTCGACGGGCAGGCGGTCGGATTCGTAGTCGTCCTTCTCCGACTGGAAACGGACCGTCGGCCCAAGGAGCACGGCCCCGCCCGTAGTCTTCGTGAGGTGCACGCCTAGGCCGTGCCCCTTCGGATGGGGCAGCGGGTACACGAGGCCGTTCAGCCAGTGCGTCTTCGATTTCCGCAGTTCCGCATACTCGCCGCGGCACGGATAGATCGTGAACGTTTCGCCGCCTAGCATCGCCGAAACTTCGTCCGCGTACAATCCCGCCGCATTCACCACGACGCGGGCTGATATCGTCTCGCGCTCGGTGCGCAGCGTGAAGCCGCCGCCGTTTGCGTCGCCGCCGGTGAGGGCCGTGCCGCGCAGGAAGATGGCGTCCTTTGCCTCGGCCATGCGCAGCAGCGTCCGGACCAGCGCTTCCGGCTCCACGCGCCCGGTTCCTGGCGACCAGAGGGCGGCGATGCCGGCGACGTGCGGCTCGTGCGCGCGGATGAACTGGGGTCCGACGATCTCGATGCCTTCGACACCGTTGTCGGCGGCGCGCGCCGCGAGCGCTTCGATTTGCGGGACTTCCTCGTCGGTCGCGGCCACGACCAGCTTTCCGCAACGGTCGTGCGGCACGCGGTGGGCTGCGCAGAACGAATAGAGCCGCCGGGCGCCGTCCACGCAGAGCCGGGCTTTGAGCGTGTCCTGCGGGTAATACAGGCCGGCATGGATGACACCGCTATTGTGCGTACTGGTCTCCATGCCCGGGTTCGGCCGGCGTTCGAGGATGCAGACCGACCTGCCGGAAGCGGCCACCTGGGCTGCGATCGAGAGTCCCGTGACCCCACCGCCGACGATCACCACGTCCATTACATCCCTCCCGTCATCGTCCTCTGTTTGACTCGCGCCTCAGCGGAATCATAGCGGGACCGTTCGCGCATTGCCGATGTGATCGGGATTTCGCGCTTGTTGACGAGTCCGTTGCTCGCGCGCTCGACAGCCGGCGGAGAGAAATGATCTGGCCCGCGGGGGCGCTGCGGATGCCGAGAGTAGGCAACTTATTGCTCAGCCAGGACCAGTTTACGGCCGTGGTCGCGGGAACGGCTGGGCATTCAAGTTGCTCAGCCATTGCCGCGGGAGGAGACCATATGAATCTTTCGAGGGCGGTCGCCGCGTTCATCGCGTCGTTCGTCATGACGGCGGGAGGAGCGGCAGCACAGAGCACGGTATTTCTGGTGAACGACTCGACCACCCGTGAGGTCTGGCGGGGCGAAACCGGCGGATCCCAGGCGGGTCTCTCGCTGGACCGCGGTGACGTGGGCGCCGGCGACAGCCGCCGCGACCTCATTGCCGGCGCGCCTGGCTGGAACTCTCAGACAGGGCGGGTCTACGTCGTGTTTGCCGGTCCGGTGCGCAGGGGACAGGTCTCGTTCGCGAACGCGAACGCGATCCTGACGGGCGGTGCGCCCGGCGATCGCTTTGGGGAGGCGACGGCCGCCGGCTACATCACGGCGCAGGAACTGGCCGTGCCACTGCCGAATCGTGATCTCGTCGTCGGCGCGCCTGGCGCCGGCGGGAACGCGGGAGCGGTCTACGTGTTTCGGCGCGGGCTGCTCAACAATCAGGACCTCGACGTCGATGACGCGCTGCTGACGATCACCGGCGCGCCGGCTGGTGCGCGGCTCGGTACCGCGCTCGCGACGGGAGACCTGGACGGCGACGGCTACCGCGAGATCATCGCCGGGGCGCCCGGCGTCGGCACGGTCTACGTGATCCGCGGCGGCCCGTCCATCAGCGGCACGGTGAACCTGGCGATCCCATCGGCGGCATTCTTCGCAATAGAGGGGTCGGCGGTTGACGGCGTCGGGCGATCGCTGGCAGCGGGTGATCTCTTCGGCCACGGCCTCGACGGCACAAACAAGATCTACGATCTCGCGATCGGCGCCCACAACGAGTCGGGCGGCGGTGCCGTGTACATCATCAAGGGGAGGACCGCGAACAGCTTTCCTGGCATCATGAGCCTGACGTCCGAAGCGGACGCGCGTTTCGGTGGCATCGGCTCCGGGGATCAGGCCGGATTGGCGCTCGAGATCGCGCCATTCGATCGTGATGGCATCTACGACCTGATAGTCGGCGCGCCGCGCGCCGACGGTCCGGGAAACAGCCGGGCCGACGCCGGCGAGGTCTACATCGTCTGGGGATCGGCGACCCTCACATCGCGCTCGCTCTCCGCGGCCGACGTGACGGTGGTCGGCGCGCGGCCCGGCGACATGGAAGGCAGCGATCTCGCCTATGGGCCGGTTGCGCGGGGCGTGTCGAACGACGTCGTTTTCCTGGCGCCGGGAGCGTCGACTCGAGGAGAGCTCCACGTGCTGCTGGGGCGCCAGCGATCGGCGTTCGGCGCCGTGTACGATCTCGCCTCCACCACGCCTGATCGCAGGTTCGTCAGCGATCCCGCCGGGGCGGCACTTGCGTCCGTACTCATCTACGACCATACCGGCGAAGGATTCGAAGACGTCGTGGCCGGCATGCCGGGGGGCGCCGAAGGACTCGTTTACGTTTCCTTTTCCCCGAATGTCCAGGACAATGGAGAGCCGAACGACACGTACACGAGCTCTACATCCGTTAGGCCGGCGGTGCAGGTCTCGTCTTACGTGTTCACACAGAACGACGTGGACTGGTACAAGTTCCAGACCCGCACCGATGCGCACGTCCGCATTCAGCTCGCGGTGCCCGACGGGCTGAACTACGCCATTGAGCTCTACGACACGGTCAAGCTGCTGAGGACGAGCAACAATCCGGGCCCGGGGATCGACGAGGAGATCCTGTTGACGCTGCCTGCCGGCCTCTACTACGTGCGCGTAATCGGCTCCGGTCAGTTCTCCCAGTTTGCACCCTACACGCTCCTGACCACGGTTGGTTCCTTCAGCGATTCGCTGGAGCCGAACAACACCATCTCCAGGGCGGTCACGATCGGCACGCTGCCGCACCAATCGAAGGTCTACACGCTGCTCGATCTCGACTGGTATCGCTTCCGGACCACCGCCTCGGGAACGGTGACCATCGGGCTGGAGGTCCCCGCGACCCTCAACTTCCAGCTGGTGCTCTATAACGCGGCCGGCGCGTACATCACCTCTTCGCAGAACGGGCCTGGCGTGAACGAAACGATCACGCGTGCGCTCGCGACGGGCGAGTACCTCGTGCGGGTCAGCTCCGGCGGCAGCTGGTCCACCACGTCGACTTACCGGCTCACCGTGTCCGGCTCCGTGGTCGCCAATCCGGCGATTCCCAACATCATGCTCGGGCTCGGTCCGCGGGCGGGCGACGGCGGCTGGGCGGCCGTGCGCGGCGGTGCGGAAAGCTCGTTCGGCGCCCTCCCGTTTGCGCGGCTGCCGTGGCCGGCATACAACGGAGGCGGCGGGGGTGTACGCGTCGCAACGGGTGACGTGGACGGAGACGGCGCGGACGAGGTCGTGATGGGGCTCGGCCCGGGCAGTAACGGCTATGCCGCGGTACTCGACGACGCCGCGCATTCGCACGCGCTGCTCGCGTGGATCCGCGTCGACTGGCCTACCTACACATCCACGAATGGTGAGGTGTTTCCGGCGGTCGGCGATCTCGACGGCGACGGGCGCGCCGAGATCGTCCTCGGCCTCGGGAACGGAGGCAAGGGCTGGTATCAGATCTTCGACGACTGGACGCAGCGCTTTCGCCATCTCGCCTGGAGGCAGGTGCCGTGGTCCGCATACAATGCGGGGCCTGGCCCGACGCATCCCGCCGTCGGCGATCTCGACGGCGACAATGTCGCCGAGATCGTTGTCGGGCTCGGCAGCGGATCGAACGGCTGGCTGCAAATCGCGAACAGCGGACTCTCAGGGTATTCGCATCGCGGATGGAGGCGCATCGACTGGCCGGCCTACGCCGCCGCCAACGGCGCGACGTTCCCCGCGATCGGCGACGTGGACGGCGATGGACGGGGCGAGATCGTCGCCGGTCTCGGAACCGGGTCGCAGGGCTGGTTCCAGGTCATGGACGATGCGACGACCGGGTTCGCGCACATGACGTGGGATCGCGTGACCTGGTCCGCCTACAACGCTTATAGCGGCGAGACGCATCCGGCGATAGGGAACATCGACGG
>JBOGIX010000434.1:0-2722 GCA_050744685.1 Vicinamibacterales bacterium
GCGTAGGGGAGTCCGAGGGGTGAAGCCCCTCGGCTCTGATTGCCTCGTGGCATAATTGCTGTTTCCGGCACGCGCCGAAGGACGACAACTCCGCTGAATCCGCCCTTTGCCGGCGATTCCGCGCTTAGCGACGGGCCCCGCACACCATGACAATGCTCGACCGGATGCGCCGACACAAGGGCTGGCTCAAATGGAGCCTGGCTCTCGTCGTGCTCTCGTTCATCGCTCTCTATATTCCGTGGGGCAACCAGCAGCCGGGCACGCCGATCAGCTCGAACGCGGTCGTCGCGAGCGTGGACGGCCGCGAAATCACAGCCGGGCGCTTCCAGCGCGTGTACCTGCAGCAGATGCAGCAGTACAGGAACGCCTACGGCGGGAACATGGACGAGCGGCTCCTCAAGCAGCTCGGCATCGACCAGCGCATCCTGCAGAGCCTGATTGAAGAGGAAGCGGCGCTCGTCGAAGCGGACAAGCTCGGGATTACGGCCAGCGACGAAGAGGTCAAGGCCAGGATCCTGTCGCTGCCCGCGTTCCAGGAGGGTGGGCACTTCGTCGGCGACACGCGCTACCGCCAGATCCTGCAGTCGGCCAACCCGCCGCTGCGTCCCGACGAGTTCGAGGAGCAGGTCCGCCGCCAGATCGTGACGGAAAAGCTGCGCGGCGCGCTCACCGACTGGATCACCGTCGGCGATCAGGACGTAGAGGCCGAGTTCCGCCGCCGCAACGAGAAAGTGAAGCTCGCGGTCGTCAACTTCACCGCCGACAAGTTCCGCGAGGCCACCAAGGCCACCGACGCGGAAGTGTCTGCCTGGTTCGAGTCGCACAAGGCCGATTACAAGATCCCGGAGAAGCGCAAGGTCAAGTTCGCGCTGATCGACACGCAGGCGATTCGCGAGCGCACGCAGGTGTCGCCGCAGGACGTCGAGCAGTACTACAAGGAGAACCAGCAGCAATACTCGACGCCGGAACAGGTCCGGGCCAGCCACATCCTCTTCAAGACCGAGGGCAAGGACGAAGCCGAGGTGCGGAAACAGGCGGAAGCGGTGCTCGCCCGCGCGAAGAAGGGGGAGGACTTCGGCAAGCTCGCCAACCAGTACACGGAGGAGGAAATCGGCAAGACGCGCGGCGGCGATCTCGACTTCTTCGGCCGCGGCTCGATGGCCGAGGAATTCGAGGATGCCGCATTCGCGCTGCAGCCCGGCGAGATCAGCGACATCGTCCAGACCTCGTTCGGCCTGCACATCATCAAGGTCACCGATCGCAAGGCGGCAGCGACGCGCCCGCTCGACGAAGTGCGCAGCCAGATCGAGGACCAGATCAAAGGTGAGCGCGCGCAGAACGAGGCGCAGCGGCTCGCCGACGAGCTCGACAAGCAGATCGACGACCCTACCGACCTGGACACGGTCGCCAAGACACGCGGACTCACCGTGAGCGAATCCGGGTTCTTCGCCCGCGAAGAGCCTATCGCCGGCCTCGGCATGGCGCCGGCCGCCTCCGAGCGTGCGTTCGACGCGAAAGAAGGCGAGGTGAGCGACGCGCTCCAGACACCCCTGGGCTTCGCGTTCCTCACCCTGACCGGCACGCAGCCGGCGCGCGATCCGGCGTTCGACGAAGTCAAGGCGCGCGTCAGAGACGACGTGATCAAGGGCAAGGCCGCGGATACCGCGCGCCAGCGTGCGGCGGCGTTGGTTGGCCAGCTGAAGTCGGGCAACTTCGAAGCCGCGGCAAAGGCTGCCGGGCTCGAGGTGAAAACCACGGAAGACATCACCCGCGGGTCGCCGATCGCAGAGCTGGGCGTGAGCGCCGAAGTGGACGCCGTTGCGTTCAAGCTGCCGGAGGGGGCCGTCAGCGATCCCATCACCACCGAGAATGGCGCCGTCATCGTCAAGGTCGTGGATCGCACCGACGTGACCGCCGAGCAGATCGCCGGTGGCAAGGCGCAGGTACGCGACGATCTCGTGAACGAGCGGCGTACCCGCTTCTACACGTCCTATATGACCAAGGCGCGCGAGAAGATGCGCATCAACACGAACCCGGCGACGGTCGCGCAGGTGGTGGCGTAGGAATCCCCCGTCGTCAACTCCCAACGCCCAACTCCCAACTTCCAAGGCAGGAGGCTCGAGAGAGCTGGGTGAAAGTTGGTGCGGAAAGCTGGCTGGCTCGCCTTCCACCCAGCTGGTTCAAGCCTCGCGCCTTGGGAATTGGGAGTTGGGCGTTGGGAATTGACGACGATTTCCTTACCGTAGAAACACATTAGGCATGATCGCCAGCGGCTCGCCGCGGCGGAAGACGTGCAGCGGGGCGGTCAGCATCTGCAGCGCGCGCCGATCGCCGAAGCCCAGGAACGCGGCGACCGTGCTCCGGGTCCCCATCGCGCCGAATGGATCGGCGAGCGATTCGTACAGCCCCTTCTTGGGCGGGTAGACGACGATCTCGACCTCGGCGTCGCTGTCGATGCCCGCCTGTTCCTTGGCGAGCGCGAGGGCCCGCTCAAGGCCGCCGAGCTCGTCGACGAGGCCGAGGCCCTTCGCCTGCTGCCCTGTCCAGACGCGCCCCTGTGCCACCGCGTCGATCTTTTCCGGGGTGGTGTGGCGTCCCGCGGCGGCCTTCTCGACGAAGGCGTCGTAGGTCGCCTGCATCTGTTCCTGAATCCTCGCGCGCTCTTCGGGGTTGAACGGCCGGACCGGCGAATACAGGTGCGCGTAGCGTCCCTGCGACACAC
>JBOGIX010000435.1:0-2058 GCA_050744685.1 Vicinamibacterales bacterium
GTCCTGCAGCGCGGTGAGGATCGCCATGACGTTCTCGCCGGCGCTGCGGATGGTGGCATGCGACAGGCGGTCGACGGTGTCGCGCGCGGTGTGATACGCGTAGCTGTCGCCGGTCGGCGCGAAGTTCAATCCCGGGACATCGCGCGTCTTGAGAATGGAGAAGTCGGTGTCGTTCGGAAGCCGCTGATAGATTTCCAGCGCGTACGAGCCGCCGCGCGGGTGCGGCGCGTGCCGCGCCCACGGTTGCACGATCCACGCGTTAGCCGGGCCGGCCTCGAACAGCACGGGGGTGCCCGAGGACCCTATCGACTCCAGGTTGATGTAGGCCTGCAGCCGGTCCGTAACCGCGCGATCGGTCACGAGGCCGGCCGCGCCGAGCAAGCCGCTTTCCTCGCCATCGGTCATCAGCACGAGGAGCGACCATTGGCGGCGGGCCTGCGCCGAGAACACGCGCGCCGCTTCCAGCGCCACGCCGACGCCGAGCGCTGAATCGGTCGCGCCCGGCGCGTCCGGAGACGAGTCGTAATGGGTCACAAGCGCGACGGCCTCGGACCGCTCGCCGGGTAACACGGCGATGATGTTCGCGACGCGCGCAGTCGTCCCCAGCTCGTGGCGCCGCGCATCGATCTCCTGCACGCGGACTTCGAGGCCGATCTGCTTGAGCTGGTCGATGATGTAGGTGCGCGCCCGGAGATTGCCAGGGGACCCGACCGGCCGGCTGCCGATCGTCTCGGCAAGCATTCCGACGTGCGCGCGCGCGTTGGCCTCGACGAAGAGTCCCGGCTCGCGTGCGCATCCCGCAGCCACCGCCAGGGCAAGGAGCAGCAGAAGGCGACCGACCATGCCCCACAGGGTACTCCGGACGGCGGGAACTAGCGCTCCGGCAGTGCCAGCCGGCCCGTGTAGAGCGCCATGCCGACGACGGCATCGACGTTCATCGCGTCGAGCTCGTCCACCTCCTGCATGGTCGTGATTCCACCAGCCGCAGTCACCTCGCGCCTCGTCGCCCGGCGAACGGCGCCAATCGCGTTCATGTCGGTGCCCTGCAGCAGGCCCTCCCGATCGACGTGCGTGTAGAGGAAGCCGCCGAAGTAGGGCTCGAGCCGGCCGATGGCATCGACCGCGGTGAGCGGGAGCTTCGTCCGCCACCCGTCGATCACCACCTGCCCTTCCTTGCAGTCCACGGCGGCGATCAGGCGTTCGGCCCCGATCTCCTCCGCAAGCCGTCGCGCGAAGGATTCGTCTACGGCGCTGTCGCGAAACAACGCCGAGCCGACAATGGCGTGCGTGGCGCCGCCGGCGATCACCTCGCGCGCGCGCTCGACCGAGCGGATGCCGCCGCCCACCCGGCACGGAAGCGCCGCGCAGATCCGGCTGACGAGCGCGTTGTTGTGTCCCTGCGCCTTGGCGGCGTCGAGATCGATCAACTGCACCTTCGGCCAGCCCTGGAAACGGTCGATCCACTCGTCGATGGCATGGCTTTCGAGGGCCAGCCGCTCGCCCTGCACCAATTGGACGATGCGGCCGCCAAGGAGGTCGATGGAAGGTATCAGCATGATGTCATTGAGTCCGGACCGGGATCGATCGTGAGGCGAGAAACTCTTTCAGCTCCGCCACGGCATGTTCGGAGTAGTGGAAGACGCTGGCAGCAAGCGCCGCGTCGGCACGACCCTCGGTAAAGACCTCGAGAAAGTGCTCGAAGGTGCCGGCGCCGCCCGACGCGATCACCGGGATGGAGACCGCGCTCGACACGGCCGCGGTCAGCTCGCAATCGAAGCCGGCTCGCGTACCGTCGCGATCGATCGACGTGAGGAGGATCTCTCCCGCGCCGCGCGCCTCCGCTTCGCGCGCCCACTCGACCGCCTCCCGATCGACCGCCGTGCTTCCGCTTCGCGAGTAGACCCTGAACGCCCCCTCCTCGCGTTTGGCGTCGATCGCGACCACGACGGCCTGGCTGCCGTACCGCCCGGCCAGGCGCGTGACGAGCGTCGGATCGCTCAGCGCCGCGCTGTTCACGCTGACCTTGTCCGCCCCCGCCTCGATCGCGGCTTCGGCATC
>JBOGIX010000436.1:0-6088 GCA_050744685.1 Vicinamibacterales bacterium
CTTGCCCGCCGTAGCTTAGCGGAGGCGGGAGCGTGTAAGGGGGTCCGGGGGACGAAGTCCCCCGGTCGGAGGATGCCGTGACGTTCGAACAGACACTCGAACAGATTGAGACCGCGCTGAACCGCGCCGCCTGCGACCGCATCGTCGGCGGCGCGGGCGTGGCCGCCGATGTCGGACAGCTATTGCTGACGCAGGCAGAGCGTCTGGCCGGCCTGGGCTCCGCGACGGGGCGCGATCTGGCCGCCACGTTCCGGGTGCTCGCGGAATCATCCGCGGCTGAGCAGGACAAGCTGGACGCTGCGCTGTCGCTGCTCGGGCGCGTTCCGCGCACGGCTGATGTGTTGATCGCGACGCCGGCGATGGACGCTGACGCCGGGGCCGTCGTCCTCGCCGATGCGGAACCCGTCGACGAGCTCGCCTGCCTGCTCGGCGATCCCGAGATGGCCGAGCTTTTCCTGGGCGAAGCCATCGACCATCTCGGCACGATCGAGTCGGCGCTCCTGGCGCTCGAGGAGCGTCCGGGCGACGTGGCCCTGCTGAACGACATCTTCCGGCCGTTCCACACCATCAAGGGGAACGCCGGCGCCCTGGGCGTGATCTCCGTCCAGGAAGTTGCGCACCGTGTCGAGAACCTGCTCGATCTCGCCCGCTCGGGCCGCCATCGCATGGGATCGACCGAAGTGGACCTGGTGCTCCGATCGGTCGACGTCCTGACGATGATGATCACCGACATCGGCCGGCGGTTGAAGGGTCAGCCATCGGCAGATCTGTCGGGCGTCGCACACGCGCTCATCGAGAACGTCGAGCACGTCATCGCCACCGGATCGAGCGACGACGCTCCGGCCGTTGCCTCGGACGGGGCGGCCGCGTCCGCACTCGGGGCGCCTGCGCCCGCGATGCCGGAAACGGCAAGCCGCCGTTTCGATGACATGCCCGGACAGGCGGCGATCAAGGTCGACACGCGGAAGCTCGACAACCTGGTCGACGCCGTAGGCGAATTGATCATCGTGCAGGCGCTGATCCAGGAGGACCCGGCGCTGGCGTCGCTCGCCGACGGCAAGCTCGCGCGCAGCCTCGGCCAGCTGAAGCGCATCACCGCGGAGCTCCAGCGCGGCGCCATGGGACTGCGCATGGTGCCCGTCCGCCAGGCGTTCCAGAAGGTCTCGCGTGTCGTTCGCGATCTGAGCCGCAACACCGGCAAGCCCGTGGAGCTCGCGCTCTCGGGCGAGGACACCGAGCTCGATCGCAAGGTCGTCGAGGACATCACGGATCCGCTGATGCACATGGTGCGCAACAGCGTGGACCACGGCATCGAGGCGGCGAGCGTCCGTGAGGCCGCGGGCAAGCGCGCCCAGGGCCGGATCGCGCTCAGCGCCTACCATCAGGGCGGCCACATCGTCCTCGAGATTGCCGACGATGGGGCAGGACTGGATACAGAGCGCATCCGGCGCAAGGCGATCGAGCGCGGGCTGCTCGAGGAGTCGGCGAACGCCACGCCGGAAGAGATCAACATGCTGATCTTTGCCCCCGGCTTTTCGACTGCCGAGAAGGTGACCGAGATTTCCGGGCGCGGCGTCGGCATGGACGTGGTGCGCCGCAACATCGAGGCGCTGCGCGGCCGGATCGAGATCCGCAGCGAGCGCGGGCGCGGCACGACGTTCCAGATCAAGCTCCCGTTGACGCTGGCGGTGCTCGACGGCCTGCTGGTGGGCGCCGGACGGGAGCGCTTCGTGCTGCCGACCAACGCCGTACGCGAATCGCTCCGTCCGAAGCCCGAGCAGGTGCACACCGTCGGCGGCCAGCCGCGGATGGTACAGGTCAGGAACACGCTCGTGCCGCTTGTGTTCCTCGGCGAGCTGTTCGCCATCGAGCACCAGGCGGATCCCTGCCGCGCGACGGTCGTGATGATCGAGGACGAAGGGCGCCAGGTGGGCCTGGTCGTTGATCAGCTGCTCAGCAAGCAGGAAGTTGTGATCAAGTCTCTCGGCGAGACCTTCGCCGCTGTGCGCGGCGTCGCGGGCGGCGCGATCCTCGGCGACGGCCGGATTGGTCTGATTCTCGATGCACACGGAATCGTGGAGCTGATGCGCGGCGAACGGCGGGCGGCCTGACGAACGCCTTTATGGAGACAATGATGGCTGAAATCGAAACGCCTGCCGGCGAGTTCCGCAGCGCCGACCTCGCGGGCAAGTACCTGACCTTTGCGCTCTCCGAAGAGGAGTACGGCCTGCCCGTGCTGAAGGTGCGCGAGATCATCAAGATGATGGACATCACTGCCGTGCCGCAGGTGCCGGGCCACGTGCGCGGCGTCATCAATCTGCGCGGCAAGGTGATTCCGGTGGTGGACCTGCGCCTGAAGTTCGGTTTTGCGTCGCAGGACTACTCCGAGCGCACCTGCATCATCGTCGTCGAAGTGGCGCTCACGAACGGCGCCGTGATGATGGGCATCATCGTGGACCACGTGTCCGAGGTGCTGAACATCACCCCCGAGGAGATCGAGCAGACCCCGGAGTTCGGCGAGCGGGTGAAGACCGACTACATGAAGGGGATCGCGAAGGTGAAGGGCAAGGTCAAGATCCTGCTCGACCTCGATCGCGTGCTCGGCGCGGAAGGCGTCGTCTCGGTCACGCGCGCGGCCTAGTCATGTTCGCCGCGGCGCTGGCAACTCCGTCGGCTCCGCCGGCCTTGACCGACGACATCGACAGCCGGCTGTCGGACGACGAGCTGCGGCGCATCGTCCGGCTCGTCTACGAGCGCAGCGGCATCACGCTGCACGCCGGCAAGAAGGCGCTGATCGTCGCGCGGCTGCAGAAGCGGCTGCGGGCGGGCGGGTACTCGACATTCTCGGAATACCTGAAGGCCGTCGACGCGGACCCCTCGGGCGCGGAGCTCGGCGCGCTGCTCGACGCCATCACGACCAACCATACGAGCTTCTTCCGGGAGGAGCAGCATTTTCGCGTGCTCGAGTCGCACGTGCTGCCGACGCTCACCGGGCGCGCCGGACCGATTCGCGTCTGGAGCGCGGCGTGCTCGACGGGCGAGGAGCCGACGACGCTCGCCGTCACGATGCTCGAAGCGGGCGCGGACCGAGGCCGGGTACGGCTGCTCGCGTCCGACCTTTCGTCCAGGGCGCTGGCGACGGCCCGCGCGGGCGTGTACCGGATGGATCGCGTGGCGGGCATTCCCATGGACCTGCTGCGGAGGTATTTCGAGCGGGGCCTGCACGCGCAGGAAGGCCTGGCGCGGGTAGCGCCCGCCGTGCGGCGGGCCATCGAATACCGGCAGCTGAACCTGCTGGAGATCGGCGACCTCGGCGAACGGTTCGACGTGATCTTCTGCCGCAACGTGATGATCTATTTCGATCGCGACGTCCAGCAGCGTGTCGTGAGCATGCTGGAACGTCATCTCGCCCCGGGGGGGTATCTGTTCATCTCGCATTCAGAAAGCCTGAACGGCATCGCCCACCAGCTGCGGTGGGTGGCGCCGGCGGTGTATCGACGGGCGCAGTCGTGAGCGAACGCATCGTGATCGGCATCGGCGAGATCGCCGTGACGGCGAGTCCCGACGCGACCATCGTGACGCATGCCCTCGGCAGCTGCATCGCCGTGTGCCTGTGGGACCCGGACGCGCGGGTTGGCGGCATGCTGCACTTCCTCCTGCCCGAGGCGAAGCTCAATCCCGAGCGGGCCCGGAAGCAGCCCGGCGCGTTTGCCGACACCGGCATCCCGCTGCTGTTCCAGACCGCCTACAAGCACGGCGCGGACAAGAAACGCTGCCGCGTGAAGCTGCTCGGCGGCGCGGCGATTGCCCACGCCGGCAGCGGCGGCCTGGACGTAGGCAAGCGCAACGCCATGGCGGCGAAACGCCTGCTCTGGCAGAACGGCGTCATGGTGCACGGGGAAGCGCTCGGCGGCAGCGAGTCGCGCACGGTGACGATGACGGTTGCCGACGGACGGCTGCAGGTCAGCCGCGGCCGCGAGGTGGTACAGGAGCTTTGATGAAAGCGCTGAACGTACTCATTGTCGACGACTCTGCCGTGATGCGGCGCCTGGTGCGGCGGGTCGTCGAGCTCACCGACGTGGCGATCGGCGAGGTGCACGAGGCCGGCAACGGCCGCGAGGCGCTGGAGGTGATGGCGCGCCATTCGATTGACGCGCTGTTCACCGACCTGAACATGCCGGTGATGAGCGGGACGGAACTGCTGCGCGCGATCAACGATCGGCCGGAACTCCCGCCCGTGCGCGTGGTGATCTCGACGGACGGCTCGGATGCGCGGCGCCGCGAAGCCGAGGCGCTCGACGTCACGCGCTACCTGGAGAAACCGCTGCGCCCCGAGGTGATGAGAGATGTGCTCTGTGAGCTTGCCGACGCCTTCCACAACTGACGTGCGCGACGCCCTCCAGGCGGCGATTGCCCATGTCGCGGAAGACAGCTTCTTTGCGATGGCCGGCGTGGCGGAGCCCGGCTGGCGCGACGCCTGGGCAGACCAGGCCGACTGGCTCGAGTCCAGCGTGACGTTCCACGGCGCCGGTGAAGGCACATTGACGTGCCGGCTTCCGCGCACGCTCGTGCGCGATCTGTCTGCCGCGTTTCTCGGCCTCACCGAGGATCAGGTGGACGACAGCATCGAGTTCGACATGACCGGCGAGCTCGCCAACATGGTCTGCGGGTGCTGGCTGACGCGGGCATTTCCCGCCGACCTTTTCGCCCTCGAGCCCCCGGAGGCGCAGCTGGGTTCGTTCGCGCCCGGAGACGACTGGTTGATCGTGATGCTCAACGGCGCGCCGCTCGGCGTGTTCGTGACGGGGCGCGGAGTGTAGTGATGCCGGTGGCGCCGCTCAAAGTGCTCGTGGTCGACGATTCGGCGATCGTCCGCAAGCTGCTCTCCGACGGGCTGCGCGGCGAGCGGGACATCGAAGTCGTGGGCACTGCCGCGGATCCATTTCTCGCGCGCGACCTGATCCTGCGGCTCAACCCCGACGTGCTGACGCTGGACATCGAGATGCCGCGCATGGACGGCATCAGCTTCCTGAAGCGGCTGATGGCGCACCGCCCGATGCCGGTGATCATCGTCAGCTCGCTGACGCAATCGGGTTCCGCGGCGACGATCGAGGCGCTGCGCGCCGGTGCCGTTGACGTGATCCCCAAGCCCGGCGGTCCATACTCCGTCGGACACGTGACCCATAAGCTGAAGGAACGGATTCGGGGGCTGCGCGGCATGACGCCGGCCCGGCTGGCGCGCCCGGCAATCGCTGCCGCCGAACCTCGAGCAGTGGTCACCTTCCAGAGCGGCCGGCCGCCGAGCGGGATTCTGGCCATCGGCGCCTCCACCGGCGGTCCGCAGGCCATCGAAGCACTTCTTACACGGCTGCCCGGCAATACTCCACCGATCGTCATCGTCCAGCACATGCCGCCTCACTTCACGCGGGCGTTTGCCGAACGCCTCGACAAGACGTGCGCCGTGCGCGTCATCGAAGCGCACGGCGGCGAGCGGCTGGAACCGGGAGTGGCATACCTCGCGCCGGGCGATCGCCATATGCTCGTGGAGCGGCACGGCGTACTGCTTGCAACGCGGCTTACGGATGGGCCTGCCGTGCATCATCAGCGGCCGGCTGTTGATGTGCTCTTCCACTCGCTCGCGCGGCTGCGGGGCGTGCCCATCGTCGCGCTGCTGCTGACCGGGATGGGACAGGACGGCGCCGACGGAATGGTGGCGCTTCGCCAGGCCGGTGCGGAGACCATTGCGGAGGATGAGCATTCGTGTGTCGTGTTCGGGATGCCGCGTGAAGCGATCGCGCGCGGGGGCGCCGCCCACGTCGCCACCCTGCTCCGAATCCCGGCGCTCATCCCCGAATGTTTTGCCCGGCTGTCGGGCCTTCCCGCCGCCTGACGCGTCCCGCGCCGCTACGGCCTCAGCCCACAATCCGATCGGGTTCATGCGGCCTTTCGCCAGACCAACGGCCGCAACGTTGCCCGCACGCCGGAAGGGGCCTTCCGCGAGACGGACTGCCGCAAGGTGGCCCGCGGGCTGCAGCAGGCCGCGCCGCGAGACCAAGAACAGCCTAATCGCCGCAAGGCGGCCCCTGAC
>JBOGIX010000437.1:0-3696 GCA_050744685.1 Vicinamibacterales bacterium
CGGCACGTCGCAGGCTGAAAGTCACGCGCGGACGAGCTGACGGTCGATCATCGTCAACTCCCAACCTCCAACTCCCAACTGCCAAGACGCGGGGTTCGAGACAACTCGGTGAGAGTCGACGCAATCCAGCGGGACGTCACGACTTTCACCGAGTTGTCTTGAACCACGCGCTTTGGGAGTTGGGAATTGGGCGTTGGAAGTTGACGGCGCCTCGTTCACTCCATCGCGCTCACGACGTCGGCGAGCTGCTCGACGTCCTGCAGGTCGTTGTAGATCTGCGCCGAGATGCGCGCATACAGGCGCTCGCGGAACGCGTGCACGTGCACCTCGATGCGGTGCTCTTCGAGCAGCACGTCCCTCACGCGCGCGGCGTGGGCCGGCGTGGACCCCAGACGCTCCGGCAGCATCACCGTCGCCATCGTCCCGATCATCGACTCGGGCGTGACGAAGGGCGTGCCCCAGCGCTCGGCCAGGAGGTGGCCGCCGCGCCACGCGAGCGCGTGGTTGTGCTGCTGGACGTCGCGCACGCCGAGCTCCCGCATGAATGCAATGGCGTGCGGCGCCGTCAGGTGCGCCGAGGGGTCGCGCGTGCCGGGCGCGTCGAACTCCGCGGTGAAGCCCTGATCGAGCCCCCAGGAAATCACCGCCGGGTGCAGGCCGTGCTGGCGTTCGGGCGAGGCCCAGAGGATGCCGCTGTTGCGCGGCACCCAGAGCCACTTGTGAAGGTTGGCGACGTACCAGTCGGCGCCGAGCGAGCCGATGTCGACCGGCAGCGCACCAGGCGCGTGCGCGCCGTCGACGAGCAGGGCGACGCCGCGCTCGCGGCACCCCGCGGCGATCTCGGCAACCGGCAGGACGAGCGCGCTTTCCGAGGAGACATGATCGACGAGCGCGAGCGTCGTGCGCGGACCGATCGCCGACGTAAACGCGTGGACGACCTCGTCGGCCGACCGCACGGGATACGGCATGGCAACCGTGCGCACCGTCGCGCCGCGCTCGCGCGCGGCGAACTGCGCGGCTCGCACGATCCCGCCATAGCCGAAATCTGACAGGAGAATCTCGTCGCCCGGCCGGAGCGGCATCGACCGCAGCACGCCATTCGCTCCTGTGGTCGAGTTGTCGACGAACGCGAGATCGTCGCCTTCCACGCCCAGGAACTCCGCCACGACGTGCGCGGCCTCGCGCAGCCTGGGCATCTCGGTGCGGGGCCGGCCGACGCCATGGCGCGTGAGCTCACGCAGCATGAAGCGGCTCGGCTGCCGCTCGATGGCGTCGCGAATGGCGTGCTGGATATCGAGCACCCGCCGCGGCGTCACGCCGACGGTGCCGTGATTGAGATAAGTGAGTCCCGGCTCGAACGACCAGTGTTCGAGCATGTGTTTGCCGAATGACATTTTTTGTCCTCGCGGACGGCCTCTTGCTACCAGGGGGCCATCTTGCGGCTAAAGCCGCTTGTCAGTTCCCAGTTCCCAGTAGCCAGTTTCCAGTCATTCTCTTCTGGTTGCCGGTAGTGTTTCCAGTCGAGTCGCCAGCAGACGGTCTCCCGTTGCCGCCTGCCGTTGCCAGTCTTTCTCTCTGGTTGCCACTAGGTGCTGCGCGCTGCAGCTTTCGGCTGGTTTGCAACGCCCCGCCAGCCCGCAACCGGCGACCGGCAACTGGCAACTGGCAACCATCAACAGAAGATCGGAAACTGGAAACCGGAAACTGGAAACTGAAGACTGACGCCTAACCACCCCACAGCTACACCGTCCAACCTGCATGGACTCCCTGATCCGCGACGTTCGTTACGGCATCCGCGTGCTGCTGCGCGAGCCCGTCGTCACGCTGCTGGCCGTGCTCGCGTTGACCCTGGGCATCGGCGCCACGACGGCGGTCTTCACGGTCGTCAACTCGGTGCTGCTGCGACCCCTCCCGTACGAATCGCCGGAACGGCTCGTGGTCGCCTTGCACGGCCCGACCGCCAGCGCGCCGGTCTCGCCGGCCGATTTCCTCGACTACCGGCGCGATGCCCGCTCGTTCGAGCGTCTCGGCGCGGCGCAGGCATGGGGCGCAACGCTGACCGGGGGTGAGCGGCCGGAACGGATCCCGGGGCTGCGCGTCTCGGACAACCTGTTCGCTCTGCTGGGCGTCGCTCCCGAGATTGGGCGCACCTTTGCGCCGGGTGAGGATCAGCCGGGGCGCGATCGCGTGGTCGTGCTGAGTCACGGATTGTGGCAGCGGCGCTTCGGCGGCGATCGATCGATCGTCGGGCACGCCGTGCAGCTCGACGGAGAGCCGTACGACGTGATCGGCGTCATGCCCGCGTCGTTCCGGTTCGCGCCGTTCTGGCAGACGCGCGCCGAGATGTGGACGCCGCTGTCGCTCGCTGCCCGTCTCGACGATCGATCCGGCCGATCGCTGCGCGTCTTCGGACGGCTCGGGAACGGCGTCAGCGTCGCAGCGGCACAGACCGAGATGAGCGCCATCGCGGCGCGCCTCGCCCGGACCTACCCGCAGACGAACGCCGGCATGAGCATCACCGTGCGGCCGCTGCTCGACAAGGTCGTTTCCGGGATTCGCGGAACGCTCCTGGCGCTGATGGCGATGGTCGCGTTCGTGCTGCTCATCGCCTGCGCCAACGTGGCCAACACGCTGCTCGCCCGCGCATCCGGCCGGCAGCGCGAGGTCGCCGTGCGCGCGGCGATTGGCGCCACGCGGGCGCGCATCGTGCGGCAGCTCGTCACCGAAAGCCTGGTCCTTGCGACACTCGGCTGCGCCGGCGGCCTCGCACTGGCCTTCTGGGGCGTGCAGTGGCTGCTCGCCGCGCTGCCGGCCGGCAGCCTGCCGCGCCAGCAGGAGGTGGCCTTCGACCTGCGGGTGTTCGCCGCGGCATCGGTCGCGACGCTCGCCACAGGGCTGGCCGCGGGATTCGGGCCGGCGGTGCAGCTCCTGCGATCCGGCATCGCGGGGATGATGCCCGACGGAGGCCGCGGGTCAACAGACAGCCCCGGCCGCAAGCGATTCCGCGGCGCCTTGATCGCGGGAGAGATGACGCTCGCCCTCGTGCTCCTCGTCGGCGCCGGCCTGATGGCGCGGACGATGATGAAGCTGAGCGCTGTGGATCCCGGCTTCCGCACCGCCGACATCGCCGCCGCCTCGATCTCGCTCGCCGGCACACCGCACGCGCAGCCTGCCGCGCGCCACGCCGCGTTCACGCGGGTGCGCGGGCGGCTGGGCGCGCTCCCCGGCGTCAGATCCGTGAGCGCGATCAATCACCTCCCGCTCGCCGGCGACGTGTGGTCGCTGGACTACTGGATCGAAGGCCGACCAAAACCGAACTCCGGCCAGGAATGGTCCGCAGTGTACCGGATCGTTCAGCCCGGATATTTCGCGACGATGGGCCTGCCGTTGCTCGCGGGGCGCGATATCTCCGACGCCGATCACGCCGACGCGCCGCCCGTGGCGATCGTCAACCGCGCCATGGCCGAGCGCCGATGGCCGGGCGAGAGCGCGATCGGCCGCAGGATCTTTCTTCCCGGCGTGTCCAACGAACAGCGTCCCGTCACCATCATCGGCATCGCCGCCAACGCGCGCCAATCCGACTGGACGGGCGCTCCAGACGACGAGGTCTATCTCTCGTACCCGCAGCGGGCCGCCGAGTTCGGCCTGAGCGGCATGACGTTCGTGCTGCACGGCGCGGCGGACGCGAGGCAGATC
>JBOGIX010000438.1:0-2780 GCA_050744685.1 Vicinamibacterales bacterium
TCATCACATCGTCGGTCCAGTCCTGATCGACGGCGATGACTTCCGCGGCCTCGTCGAGCGCTTCCTGTTCCGACAGGAGCTGCCGGCTGGTCGCCGAAACGGGAACGAGCGTATCTTCCCCGGGCGCTTCAACCGCGTGTCCGATCTCCTGATCGAACTCGTCGTCCATCACGAGCTCGTCCGTCGACCTTGCTCGGGGCGACGCTGAGCCGGTCGAAGCAGCGCCGCGGGGAGCTTCATGGTCGCTCGCGTCGCGCGCGCGCTCGACAGCTGATTCGTGAGTTGTTTGCGGTGCTGCGGCAACGGGCGAGACGGGCAGCGGGCCGGGTGCATCGGCTGCCGCGGCCACAATCGTGTCTTCCGGTGCCGAGCCGGGAAGCGGCAATTCGGCGGGCGCAGCCGCCACGGCTGCTTCGAGGTCGCGCTTCGGATGGCGCCTGACCTCGAGCCAGATATCGTCGCCGCCGCGTGCGGCCACGATGGTGAATCGCTCGGAGGAATCGGTGGCGCTGGTGACCTCGAATTCGACCGCGCCGAACTCGTTCAGCGCGGCCCGCTGGTCGATCGGCAGGATCTGGCCGAGCATGCCGTTGACCGCCTCGGGGCTGAGCACGCGCGAGGACAGCTCGACCTGGCCCCAGGCCAGGGGGCCGCGGAATTCGCTGGTCGCCTCGGATGTCGTCACCACGTACGGCTTTTCGCCGACGTGCATGACGAGAGCATCACCGTCCAGGCGTACGATGGCGTCGAGTAAAGAATCGAGCAAATTCACGGTTCTGCACCGGGTCCGCGCCAGCCAGTGTTTTCGTCCTACGCGCCGCGGTCGGCGTCAGCGCGTGCGAAGCCGCGCGCGCGGAAGCGCACGGTTTTTACGCTGAAGACACCACAGGCGCGTGAATACTTCTTTTGGAGCAGGTGATCGCGATCTCGAACGAACGCGTCGTTCACCTCGTTGCTGGGGAAGCTGATACGAGGGTTGGACTCTGCTGAGACTCCAACGCACAAAATAGTAACACAGTTCAGGGAAGAGCAACACCCAAAATCGTCATTTGGTGGCGACGTGGATGGCCATGAAGCCGCCGAGCACACGAACGTGTGCGCAACTCCGGAAACCGGCCTCTCGCGCCAGCGACGACACGCCGGCCGCGCCGGGATATCGGCGGATGGATTCGGGAATGTAGCGATACGTGTCCGCGTCGCCGTGCAGCACTGCCCCGAGCACCGAGCCCACGATCGTCAGGTAGGCCAGGTAGATGCCTCGAACGATCGGCTGCGCCGGGCGATTGAAGTCGAGCGACAGCATCCGCCCGTCGGGTCGAAGCACGCGGTGGATCTCGGCAAGCGCGCCGGCAAGGTGGGGCACGTTCCGCAGCCCGTAGCCCGTGGTGACGATGTCGAAGGAGGCGGCGGGGAACGGAAGCGATCCCATGTCGCCGGCGACGAAGCCCACGCGATAGCGCGCGGCTTCCGCCTTCCGCATCGCGAGCTCGAGCATGCCGTGCGTGATGTCCAGGCCCACGACCCGCGCGCCGCGGGCGCCCATCTCGAACGCAATGTCCCCCGTGCCGCAGGCGAGGTCGAGCACGCGTGTTCCCGCCACCGGTTCGCACATCGCAGCGAGCCGCCGCTTCCACTCACGATCGCGTCCGAACGACAACAGGACCGTGATGAGGTCGTAGCGCGGCGCGATGACCGAAAACAGCCGGCGAACGTAGGTCCGCTTCGTATCCGGGGTGGAGAACGCACCGTGTAAGGAAGGCCGTTCGTTCGGGAGCATGGCGCAGGGCCGGATGATAATCTACGGCCAATGCTCGCGTCGCAGACCGTCGAGAACTACCTGAAGGCCATCTACCTCGCGCAGGGGGCACACGAAGACCCGCAGGGCCTCGTGCCTATGGGCCAGATCGCCGCATCGCTCGGGGTCGTCCCCGGCACCGCCACGACGATGGTGAAGACGCTGGCGGAATCGGGGTTGATCAGGTACGAACCGTACATGGGCGTGCGGCTCACACCCGCGGGCGAACGCCTGGCAGCCCTCGTGCTCCGCCGGCACCGGCTGATCGAGCAGTTCCTCGTCCAGGTGCTCGGCATGAACTGGAGCGAGGTGCACGACGAGGCCGAGCGCCTGGAGCATGCGGTGTCCGAGCGGCTCATCGATCGCATCGACGAGATGCTGGGGCGGCCCGCGGTGGATCCCCACGGCGATCCCATCCCGGGGCCGGAAGGTGAGCTCGCGCGGCAGAAGTACCCCGACCTGCTGTCCGCGCCGCTCGGCTGCGCGCTCGTTGTTACCCGAGTGACGGCACAGGACGCGGAGTTCCTCCGGTTCATCGAGCAGCGCCATCTCAAGCCCGGGCAGCGCGTCGAGATCGCCGACCGCGATCCCGCGTCCGACAGCGTCACGGTGCGCAGCGAGTCGGGAGAGCTGACGACTATCGGGACGCGTGCCGCGTCGAAAGTCCTCGTCGCACCGGCCTGAACACCGGTCCGCGCGACCCGTCCGGCGCCAGGCAAATCCCCTAAATCCTGAACAGTAGCTCTGTGGCCACGCGCGGGTAGTGGACGCTCGTGCCTGCCGGCTTCAGCCGGAAGAGGTCCCCCGAGGGCCGATCTTCTTCTTCCTGAAAACGTTAGGTATCGTTAGTTTCGGCGCCCTCGTTGACACGGCACGGCCATCCACGTATAATTTTGAATAATCAAAAACAGCCATTCGGCTGACATTGGAGACACAGATGGTCAGGGCAAAATCGGGGCGGATGCAGGCATGACGACCGCGGCCG
>JBOGIX010000439.1:0-7874 GCA_050744685.1 Vicinamibacterales bacterium
GCCGAAGATCTTCCGCCTGAAGGCGGAAGCCACCCGCTTAGAGGACGATTTATTCACACGCTCTTCAGCCGGAAGAAGCTCCCGGAGATCTTCCGCCTCTTAAGGCGCAAGTCATGCTGTTGGCACAGGCGATCAAGTCACACGCTCTGAAAGCGGAAGCCACGCGCTTGACACGGGCGATTCATTCCCAGTTCTGAGATCTCTGGGTCCGCCCTGACTCAGCCCGCGCGTCCGGCCATTCGCGCCTGTGTGACCGCGAACTGGCCGTGTCGGCGAAGCTCAGGGTTAGAATGACCGTATGTCCGAAATCGACGCCCTGCTCAAGGAAGATCGCCGCTTCCCGCCGTCCGAGGCCTGGTCCACCACCGCCACCATTTCCGATCCCGGCATCTACGAGCGCGCCGCTGCCGATCCGGAAGCATTCTGGGCGGAGTTCGCACGCGAGCTGGACTGGATGCGTCCATGGGACCAGGTCCTGCGTTGGAAGTCGCCGAACGCGGAGTGGTTCGCCGGCGGGCGGATCAACGCGAGCGTCAACTGCGTCGATCGTCACGCGACGAGCGCGCGCCGCAACCGCGCTGCCATCATCTGGGAAGGGGAGCCCGGCGACCGCCGCACGCTGACCTACTGGGATCTCTTCCGCCAGGTCAGTGCGTTCGCGAACGTGCTGAAGTCGCTGGGCGTCAAGCGCGGCGATCGCGTGGCCATCTACCTGCCGCTCATCCCCGAGCTGGCCATCGCGATGCTCGCCTGTGCCCGGATCGGCGCAGTGCACAACGTGGTGTTCGGCGGGTTCAGCTCGGAGTCGCTCCGCGACCGCATCAACGACAGCCAGGCCGTGCTGCTCATCACCGCGGACGGCGGGTACCGCCGCGGGCAGATCGTGCCGCTCAAGCAGATGGCCGACGAGGCGCTGAAGGACACGCCCTCGATCAAAAACGTCGTCATCGTCCAGCGGCAGGCCGGCGCCACGTTCCCCATCGATGTCACCGAAGGGCGCGATCACTGGTACCACCGCCTCATGCAGCACGCCTCGCCTGCGTGCGAGCCCGAGCCGATGGATGCCGAGGACATGCTCTACATCCTTTACACCTCGGGCACCACCGGCAAACCCAAGGGCATCGTGCACACGACCGCCGGATACCTGGTGGGCACCTATGCCACCACGAAATGGGTGTTCGATCTCAAGGACACCGACGTCTACTGGTGCACCGCCGACATCGGCTGGGTGACCGGCCACAGCTACGTCGTGTACGGCCCGCTCGCGAACGGCGCGACGGTGTTGATGTACGAGGGCGCGCCCGACTGGCCGCAGAAGGACCGGTTCTGGGAGCTCATCGAGCGCCACGGCGTCACCATTTTCTACACGGCACCCACGGCGATTCGCGCGTTCATGCGGTGGGGCACCGAGTGGCCGGCGCGGCGCGACCTGAGCTCGCTTCGGCTTCTCGGTTCGGTCGGCGAGCCGATAAACCCCGAGGCGTGGATGTGGTTCCACACGAACATCGGACGCGAGCGCTGTCCGATCGTCGACACCTGGTGGCAGACCGAAACGGGCATGATCATGATCACGCCGCTGCCAGGTCTCACCAGCACGAAGCCAGGTTCGGCCACGCGGCCGTTTCCCGGCATCAGCGCCGAGATCCGCGACAGTGCGGGCAAACACATTGAAACCGGCGGTGGCCTGCTCGCGCTCACGAAGCCGTGGCCGGCCATGCTGCGCGGCATCTACGGCGATCCTGAGCGCTTCGTGCGGCAGTACTTCAGCCGCTGGGACGACGCCGTGTACTTCACCGGCGACGGCGCGCGCCGCGACGAGGACGGGTTCTACTGGCTGCTCGGCCGCGTGGACGACGTCCTCAACGTCGCGGGCCACAGGCTCGGCACGATGGAAGTCGAGAGCGCGCTCGTCGATCACCCGCAGGTCGCCGAGGCCGCCGTGGTCGGGCGTGCGCACGAGATCAAGGGCCAGGCGGCCGTGGCCTTCGTCACGCTGAAGGAAGGCATCAAGGCGGGCGCCGGCATGGCCGACGAGCTGAAGGAGCACGTGGTCCGCAAGATCGGCGCGATTGCCAGGCCGGATCAGATTCTGTTCGCCGCGGACCTTCCGAAAACGCGCTCGGGAAAGATCATGCGCCGCCTGCTGCGCGACATCGCCGAAGGCAAGGCGCTCGGCGACACGACGACGCTGGCCGATCCCGCGGTGATTGCCAGGCTGAAGGCGGATTACGCCGACAAGGAAGGCTGATCGAGTTCGGGCACGCCGAAGCGGATGCGGAACTCCCGGCGCAGGAGCCACAGGTTCGCGATCATCTGGAAAACGACGCCGATCGCCGACAGGATCCAGATCGTCCGCAGCTCGAAGCCGGGCAGCCGCGACAGGATCACGACCGGCACGCCGATGAGGACGATGCGCGAGACCGACGTCAGCAGCGGCGGGATCGTGTTGCCGAGCGCCTGGAACATGCTCGACGAGACGAACACGACCCCGGACGCGATGAACGTCAACGAGACGATACGCAGGTACTCCACCCCGACCCGGATCACGTCCGGGTCGTCGGTGAAGATGGCGAGAAGCTCGCTCGCGTAAACGTTGCACACGATCGCCGACATGGCCATGAAGGCGGCGGCCATGGCGGTTGCGGATCCGAATACCGTCCGCACGCGCGCCGGAAGGCGTGCACCCACGTTCTGACCGGCCACCGGCCCTGCCGAGAACCCCAGCGCCACCACCGGCAGGAAGAGCGCCTGGATCAGGCGCAGCCCGATGCCGAATCCCGCCTGCGCCGACGCGCCGAAGGGCTGCGTGATCTTGTAGACGATGAAGAGATACACGGCGGTGAGGGCGAACTCCGCGCCGGCCGGCAGGCCGATCTTCAGCATCGCTGCCCAGATGCGGGTGTCTGGCATCCACGTGCGCGGGCGGAAGTGCAGGTAGCTTCCGCGATGCAGGAAATAGGTGGAGAGCCACACCACGCCGACGGCCACGGCGACGAGCGATGAGAGCGCAGCGCCGGCGACACCCATGGGACGCCCGGCGATCCAGCCGAAGATCAGGATCGGCGCGAGAACCATGTTGAGGATGACGGTGGCCGTCTGCACGACCATGCTCGGCTTGAAGTTACCCGTGCCGCGCAGCGCGGCGCCCATGGCCACGATGCCGAACTGCAGGGCCATTGCCGGCACGAACCAGAGCAGGTACTCCGCGGCCAGCGCCGCCGTCGTTGCATCCGCGCTGAGCGCGTTCGAGTAGGGCACCCGCAGCGTCATGCACACGAGCAGGAAGACGAAGCCCGATGTCATGGAAAGGACTTGCGACTGGTTGAACAGCATGACCGCGCGGTCGTGATCCTTCCGGCCGACCGCATGCGACACCATCGTCGTCGCGCCGACGCCGAGCATCTGCGACAACGCGAGCACGACGAAGGTCAGGTTGCCGGCCACGGCCACCGCAGCGACCGCCTCCTTGCCCAGGCGTCCGACCCAGTACAAATCGATCAGGAAGTAGAGCGTCTGAAAGACCATCGTCACCAGCATGAAGCTGGTGGTCTTGAGCAGGTGGCGCGTGACGGACCCGGCGGTGAAGTCCTGCATGGCGGGCAGCTTACTCTGTCCTCGCGGGCGGCCTACTCGCGGCGATCATGGACATCGTCTGTCCTCGCGGGCGGCCTACTCGCGGCGATCATGTACATCTTGCGGCACTTGTTCTACCACGGCTCGCGGTGCGCGGCTCGCAGTTCGCGGCTCCGGGGGCGGGTTCGCGCGCTCCGCGCGAAGCACGGGCTTCGCCGCGAAGCAGTTGCGATTCACCGCCCGGGCGAATGAAACCCGAGCGGCAACGGCCTCGTATACGATATAGTTCGGCCAAATTCCCGGCCCCGACGTCAAACATCCAGCCATGGCTCTTATCGAGACACGCGATCTGTGGAAGACCTATGTGATGGGCTCGGAGGAGATTCACGCGCTGCGGGGCGTCTCCATCGAGATCCAGCGCGGCGAATACGTCGCCATCATGGGGCCGTCGGGATCGGGGAAGTCCACGCTGATGAACCTGATCGGGTGCCTGGACACGCCGACCAAGGGCAGCTATCTCCTGAACGAGAAGGAGGTGGCCTCGATGAACGACGACGAGCTGGCGCGGATCAGGAACCAGGAGATCGGGTTCGTGTTCCAGACGTTCAACCTGCTGCCCCGCGCCACGGCGCTCCACAACGTGGAGCTGCCGCTGATTTACGCCGGAGTCCCGGCCAAAGACCGGCAGGAGCGAGCCAGGCAGGCCCTCGAGAAGGTCGAGCTGACGGCGCGGGCCGCGCACAGGCCGAACGAGCTGTCGGGCGGCCAGCGCCAGCGCGTGGCCATCGCCCGCGCCCTGGTGAACGACCCGTCCATCCTGCTCGCGGACGAGCCGACCGGCAACCTCGACTCGAAGACCGGCACGGAAATCATGGGCGTGTTCGAGCGTCTTCACGCCGCCGGCAACACGATCGTCCTCGTCACGCACGAGGCCGACATCGCCGCCCACGCGCACCGCGTGATTTCTATCAGGGACGGCCAGGTCGAGAAGGACGTCAAGCGCGGCGAGGGCATGGCGCTGGCGCACTGACCGCGCGCCAGACGAGCGTCCGCCGGACGGCTGCGCCCGATAGCCCGTTTGCAAGAGTGTGGGCCGTTCGACACCCGTTACGAACCCTCAGGCAGCCGATCGAACGAGCCCGCGTGCTCGAGCGTGTACTCGGCGATCGTCCGTTCACCGCGTCCGATCTGCGCCGTAACGCTCACGCTTACGCGGGTCGCAGGAAGCTGTCGTAGACGAGACGCAGAGGCCGCGTTCAGGATCTCGCGCTGGCCGGGCCGCACGGCGATGTCGGGCACGCGGCTGATCTCCTCGCCGGATGCCTGGCGGGCCACGATCGTCACGGCATCGACCCCCGTGAAGTCGCCCCGAATCCGCGTTACGACCAGATCGTCGTCTGCCCAGACGGCACACGGGACGATCGCAGTCCCTTCGAGCGTGTACATGCGGATACGCACGCCATCGGCAGCGAGGCGATTGAGGATCGCGTCGGTGACGACCGAATGCAGCCGCCCCTCGCGCGCCACGGCAGCGATGCCGCGAGCCAGCGCCTCGGCCGCGGCGAGCTCCCGCGCGCAATCGGCGCAGGTGAACACGTGCTCCTCGATCCGGTCCTCCTCGGGCCCGGTCAGGTCGCCAGCCCAGTAGTCGACGACGGCGGCAAAACCGACCGGCGTGGGGCAACGTGAGTCGGTCATGGCGTCTCCGCTCCTTGCGGGCCGACGCACACGCGCAGGCGCTCGAGCGCACGATGGCGGGCGACACGAACGACCGTGCCGGTCACCCCGAGCTCCTCGGCAATCTCCGACGAGGTCTTTTCGGCATAGAACGTCAGGATCAGCACCCTGCGGTCGCGTTCGGCGAGCGAGTGCAGGCATCGCTCCACCGCCGCGATGTCGCCCGCCGCGACGGACGGCTCGGCGTACAGTTCCGGCGTGTAGAATTGCGCCGTCAGGGTCTCGCGGCGGCGCGTCTTCCGTCTGGCGGAGTCGGCGAGCATGCGGCTCGTTCCGAGGATGAAGGAGCCTATCTCATCGGGATTCCGCACCTCGCTGGCCCGCAGCCGCTCGATCGTCACGAGCAGCACCTGCTGCGCAAGATCGTCTGCGGCCGCCTCGTCGCGCAGGTGCTTCAGGCCGTACAGGCGCACACGGCGCGCGAACCGGCGGTACAGCTCCGACTCTTCGCCCTGCGCCGTCCCCGGCGGTGACGTGGCGATCGCTCTTGCGAGCTCGCCATCGCTCACCGTCGAGGAACGAGTGTCCGCGCTCCACTGCACGAGTGCGACCCTACCAGCCGTCCCGGCTGCGGTCAAGTCGCTCCTCCTGTGCTCCTCGTGTGCGAACGATGCGGTGGTCAGCGATTCGGGGGTTGCTGCCCGAGGTCGCTCTTGTCCGGCGGACGGCCCACCCAGTTGACGTCCCATCCTGAATCGACCGTGATGAACACCAGGGCATCGTCCGAGGCCCATGCCTGGTGGTGCGTGCGGGCGGGAAGGTAGTTGAAGCCGCCTGGTCCGAGCTCGTGCCGCTGGCCCTCGTGCTCGAACACCCATGTGCCCTTGATCACGGTGTGCGTTTCGTTCGCACTGTGCCAGTGCATCGGGACGTGCATCTGCTTCGGCATTCGAATTACCAGCTGGGTTGCCTGCGTCCTGGGGTCGACGCGCAGGATCGATATCTGTGGCGAGTCGGCGCCAAGTTCCGGGACCATCGTCTGCCACTGCAGGTCTCCGTATGCAGCGCTCACCGCGTGCGGCCGGCTCCCGCCGCCGGGGGCTGTAGCCGAGTGCTCCTGATGGCTCGCTGAGTGGGCAGGAAGGGCAAGGGTCACGAGAAGAGTGATGGTCCCGAGTATCTGTCGCATGTTGCGGGGCTCCTTTGTTGGACGCCATTTCGCCGTGCGTCTGACAGGAAGTGCCGCGAGGGCCGCACCTGTTACACGCCTTTCATGGCTCGGGGGCCGGGGCTCATGAGCGCGCGAAACCGCGCAGCGCGGTGCTACACTTCACCCGCCATGCCGTTCACAATGATCCTCCTGTTGCTTCTCGCGACAGGCGCGCAGGGGAAAACGCCAGCCGCCGAGCCGGGATTCACGGATCTGTTCAATGGGACGGACCTGACCGGGTGGAAGATCGGCGGTCCGCCGCAATCCTTTACCGTTCGCGACGGCGCCATCGTTGCGAGCGGCCCGGCCAGCCATGCCTATTACGACGGTCCGTTCCGCAACCACAGCTTCCGCAATTTCGAGTTGCGCATGGATGTCAAGGCTGGCACAGGCGCGAACGGCGGTGTCTACGTGCTCACCGAATTCGAGCAGGTTGGCGGGAATGAGCGGGCGTCCGGCCGCTTTCCGTCGAAAGGCTTCGAGGTGCAGGTCTACAACGGAACCGCCGGCCCGCGGACGGGGAGTCTCTATCACGTCGTCGACATCGACGCGTCTCTGGTAAAGGACGAGGAGTGGTTCACTCAGACGATCGTCGTCAAGGGCGACACGATCATCGTGACGATCAACGACAAACAGGTCGTGAACTGGACGCAGCCGGCCGATTGGAATGGTGGCCCCGAGGGACCTGGCCGGAGAATCACCGGTCCCGGTACGATTGCCCTACAGGCGCATGACGCCAAGAGCGCCGTGCTCTACAAGAACATCCGTATCAGACTGCTGGACTGAGGCCCCATCGACGACCCAGCGTGTTCTCGCGTGATGCCGCCGATCTGTTCGAGTCCCGCGAGGCCGGCAGCGAATTCGATCCTCGCAAACAGGCGAAGTGCCGGATCTGAGATGCGGTCGATGAGGCGGGCACCGCTTGCGCCTTCATGCCGGTAGCGAACGTAAACGGGGTTCGGCTCTTCTACGAAGTCAGCGGCGCCGGGGAAGTCTCTGGCCACATTCCACATATCACCCACCCTGAACGCATACGTCGAAGCGATCAGGGCTTTCATCCGCAGGAACCAGACCTGATGGTCCAACAGTCGCGCGCACATCTGGAATCGACGTGGGCAGAGCGCGTTCACCTGCGGTTGGATCCCGCCGGCCCCGAATCTCGAGCGGTCACTCCCTGACGCAACGCACGGAAACTGCCATCTGCTTCTGGCCCTCAGGCTGACGATAGAGCGCTTGACTACCTTTGCCGAAGTTATAGAACGGTGCGCTGATTGGATCGTTGTCGGATAGCGTCCAGTAAAATCCGTGTGCCTCCAGCCGTTCGTACTGTCCATCGACGGAGTGGTTGCCAGCGAGCACGGCATTGAAGCCTGACGTGCCTCCGCTCAGAAGCGCCGTGTACGCGGCTTTACCC
>JBOGIX010000440.1:0-8452 GCA_050744685.1 Vicinamibacterales bacterium
ACCCGAAGGACCTGCCCTTCGCGGCCATGTCCGTCGTTGCGCTCTACTACATCTCCACGGTCTCGCCGCGATGGCCCTACGTCTCCCTGTCGACCGGCATCAAGATCGTGATTTCGCTCGCGCTGGCACTGAACATCCGCGTGGGCGGCCTGGTCTACCTCGGATACTTCGGGCTGCTGCTCGCGGCCCTCGTCATCCTGGAGCGCGCGTTCGACTGGCGCCGCCTCCTGGGCGTTGCCGGGCGCGCACTTGCGGTCGTGGTCGGCATGCTGATCCTCGGCACGGTCTTCTGGCCGTGGGCCGGCGGTTCCCCGTTGACCCGTCCGTTCCAGGCGCTGCTCGGGGCCGCAAACTACCCCTGGAACGGGGTCGTGCTGTTCAACGGCCACGAGCTGCGCGCCGAACAGCTGCCTTGGTACTATGCCCCGTGGTGGTTCCTGATCTCGACGCCCCCGGTCGTCCTCGCAGGCGTGGCCCTGTCGCCGCTCTTCTTCGCCGGACGCGACGATGGGCTGCGGAGGGCGGGATTGTGGTTCGTGGCCGTGTTCCCGGTGATCGTCGGCATCGTCATGGGCTCGACGTTATACGACGGCATCAGGCACCTGCTGTTCGTGTATCCGGTGCTCGTCCTGCTCGCGGTGGGTGGGTGGATGGGCGTGCTTCGCGCCGCGCGGCCCGCCTGGCTGCCAGCTGCCGCCGCGACAGCGCTGGCCGTCGGCATCGTCAGCGTGCTCATGTTCCACGTGCGGTTTCATCCCAATCAGGGCGTCTACTTCAACGCGATCGTCGGTGGACCTCGCGGCGCGTTCGCGCGCTACGACATGGACTACTGGGGCAACTGCATGCTGCAGGGAGTGGAGTGGGGCGTAGAGGTGGCACGCGCTTCGGGCGTTCCCGTGTCGATCTCGGGCAATCCCGATCATCTCGTGCAGCTCGACTCGGAACGGTATCGCGAAGTGTACTTCACCTATCCGAACCGCCGGCGCCACTACCTGCACGTGTCGCTCGCGCGCGGTCCGGTGGAGGAGGTGAGACGCCTGGCGCAAGCTCCCGCGCTGCATCAGGTCCGCACCGCGGATGGCGCGGTGCTCTGCACGGTGACCCCGGGGCCGGGCTACGGCGAGTTCGAAGCGCTTCGCTCCCGGGCATCGTCGAACCGGCCGCATAGCCAGGCGAATACAGAGTGATGTCGCATTCAGACGCGCAACGGATGGTTCCGACCTTCTCGATCGTCGTCCCGGTCTATAACGAGGCGGACAGCCTTCCCGAGCTCCTGGCCGGCATCGAACGGGCGTTGACCTCGTTCGACGGCAGCTACGAGATCGTCTTCGTGGACGATGGATCGACGGACGGGAGCTTCGAGAAGCTGCAGTCCCTGTCGCAGGCGGATGGGCGCATTCGCGTGTTCTCGTTCCGGCGCAACCTCGGCAAGTCGCCGGCGCTGCTCTGCGGCATCCAGAAGGCGCGGGGCCGCTACATCCTGACCATGGATGCCGACCTCCAGGACGATCCGGCGAACCTCCGCGCGATGTACGAGCAGCTCGTCGCCGAGCGCGCCGATATCGTCAGCGGCTGGAGGAAGGACCGGCAGGACAACCTGCTGAAGCTCGTGTCGTCGCGGATCTTCAACCGGCTGATGATCCGCCTGCTGTTCGGATCGTCGTTCAAGGACATGAACAGCGGCCTGAAGCTGTACAAGGCTGAAGCGGCGAAGGAACTGCGGCTCTACGGCGGCATGCACCGCTTCATCCCGCTCATCGCCTCGGAGATGGGGTACCGCGTGGCCGAGTGCCCGGTGCGGCACAACGAGCGGAAGTACGGCCGGTCGAAGTACTCGCCGGGCAAGATCCTCACCGAGATGCCGGACCTGCTCACGGTCTTTTTCCTGATCAAGTACACGACGAGGCCGCTGCACTTCTTCGCGCGGATCGGGTCGGCGCTCATCGCCGTCGGCGTGCTCTGCCTGGCCTACCTGTTCGTGCTGTGGACACAGAGCATCCCGATCGGCACGCGCCCGCTGCTGACGTTCGGCGTGCTGCTCGTGGTGATTGGCGGTCAGACCGTCTTCACGGGTCTGCTCGCGGATCTGATCGTGAACATGAGCCACGAGAAGCGGCAGGACTTTCCGCTGAGGTACTCGTCCGACGCGCTGCCGGGAGCGCCGCTTTGAACCTTGCACGCGCCTGAATCGTCAACGCGCGTGAATCGTCAACTCCCGACTTCCAGCTCCCAAGGCGCAACTCGCGAGGGTCGAACCATCTCGGTAAAAGTCGTGCCTCATCGCTGGTTGCGTCGACCGTCGCACCGCTCCCTCGCCCCTTGTGCCTTGGGAGTTGGAAGTTGCCCGCCGCCGCGTGTCGATCCTTCGTGTGCGACACGCTCCGGCGAGGTCTCGCCGAAGCGCGCGTACGTCGTGGGCGCGAAGGCGGAGAGGTTGGAAGTTGACGACAATCCGGTTCCCCCGCCATCCGGCTCGTGAACAGCTGAAGTGCCAGACGAAGCGCCGCCCACACCGTCCGCATCCTCGCCGACCAAGCGATGGGTGACGTCGGCCGTCGTCGTCGTGCTGCTCACGGCGATGGTGGTCTATGTGTCGCGAACGCACGACGAGCTCGTGCTGCTGCGCCGGCTGTCGCTGCAGGTGCTCGTCGTTGCCTGCATGCTGCAGTTTCTCGGCCAGCTGTTTCTGAACGAGTCGATGCTGCTGCCGCTGAAGACGTGCGTCACGCGGCTCGGGTTCTGGGAGCTGTACCTCGTTCGCACGGGCGGTTTCCTCGTGGGAGCGCTCATGCCCGTCGCCGGCGGACTGGCGGTGCGTCTGGCGTACCTCAGGAACCGCGGGCTGACATATCTCGACTTCACCTGGGCCACGCTGGTGAGCAACGTGCTCGCGCTGCTCGCGGCGGCGGTGCTGAGTGTGGCGGCGATCGGCGTGTTGTGGACGTTGGCGGGACAGCCGCCGGCGGCGGTGCTCGGCCTCTCGGCTGGCGTGCTGGCCATCAGCGGCGCGGCGATCGCCGCGTTCGAGTACCTCCCGCGAGTGACGCGATGGCCGCGGTTCCAGCGATGGAGCTGGCTTGCCGGGATGCGCAGCCTGCGTGCGAACCGATCGATGGCCGTTCGCGTGTTCGTGCTGTGCGTGATTCGCCACGCCCTCAACTTCGTGACCTTCGGACTGCTGGCGCGATCGCTGTCCGGCGTGCCGGCAGATTTCGTGTCGGGGGGCCTGCTGTATGCACTCACGAGCCCGGTACGCATGGTCAACATCACGCCGGGCAACCTCGGCGTCACCGAATGGGTGGTGGCGGTCGTCGGGAAGATGCTCGCGTTCGATCTGGCGATCGGGCTGATCGTGGCGATCGCGTACAGGGGAGTCGGCCTGGTGGCGCAGACGCTCGGCGCGCTGTTCGGATCGGCGTGGATCGCGGCGCGGAAGGCGTCGTGACGGCGGTGCGGTGCGGCAACGCCCGCTCAGGTATGATTACAGCAACTGCATGAGAATTCTCGTTCTTCATGCATGGCTGAAGGGGAATCTCGGAGATGTGCTGCAGCTCTCGGTGCTCCTTTCCGCCCTGCGGGAGCTCAGGCCCGAGGTGCTCGATCTGGCAGGGTTCCCCGCGCGGCCCGCAGCCGAAACCGCGGAGCTCGTCGGACTCGCCGATCGTTATCTGCCCGATACTTTTCCCTGGTACTGGAGTCTGGCGCCGGCGAGCGCAGGCAGGCTCGTGTTCGAGCCGTGGTGGAGGAAGCGGCGGACGGCGCTGTTCTCGCGATACGACGCTGTGGTCTGCGCGCCCGGGCCCTATCTGGCCGACTACGATCCGCGCGTGACCAGCGCGCTCTCCGACATCGCCATCGCCACCGGGCTCGGGCGCCCGGTGATCCTGTCCAGCCACTCGATCGGTCCGCTGCGGCCGGACAGGCTCCGCGACGTTGCCGGAGCGACGGCACGCGTGGCCCGCGAGTCGCGGACGTATCGTTACCTCTGCGAGCGTGGGATGTCTGCGGTGCTCTCCGCGGACTATGCGTTCCTCTATCCGTATGCCCCGGCGGCTGGGCAGACGCCTGGTCCCGTCGAGCCCCCGTACAGGCTGGTATTCCTCCGGTCGAACAACCTGGATGCGAACGCGCTGAGGCTCGATCGCGGCGCGCTCTACGAAGGCACACGGCTCGTCGCCGACGCGTCTGAGGAGCGCGTCGTGCTGGCCACGAGCGATCATCGGCGCGACGCGCCGTTCCTGGCGAAGGCGGCGCGCCGGCTTGGTGTGCCGTGGGTCGCGTGCCGCAGCGTCGCAGACCTGGTGCAGCTCGTCTCCGGAGCCTCCCTCGTCGTGTCCGACCGCTATCACCCGGCGATTTGCGCGGCGTCGCTCGGGAAACCGGCGCAGGTGCTCTCGAATCGCGAGCCGCACAAGATGGAAGGACTGCAGGGGCTTCTGGCCGACAACACGCTCGACGAGCTGCGGGCGCTTGCGCGGGCGGGCTTGCGCGCCGTGCGTGATGCGCTGCGAACCGCGGCATGAGGCAGAATCCCCTCGGGCGCCCGATCCGCCTGCTGTCGGTGTATCCCACGTTCTGGCCGAGACAGGGCGGCGGACAGATGGTGCTGGCGGCGATCGCACAGGGGCTCTCGCCCGGGATCACGAACACCGTGCTCACGCGGCGCCTGCACGACACGCCGGCGCGGCAGGAGTACGAGTTCCTGACCGTGCAGCGGTTCTGGAATCCTGCGCCCGCCGTGTGGAAGGAATACGCCACCGGCATCCAGCACGTCCCGTTCTGGAAGCGCTACATCGTCACCGGGCTGGACGTCGCCTGTTCGCTCGCGCCGCTCCACCGGCTGATGCGCGAGTCGGATCTCGTCCACCTGCACTTTCCCCTGCCGCTCGGCGTGAGCGTGCTGATGGCGCGCGCGCTCGTGCACCGGCCGCTGGTGGTGACCGTGCACGGCAACGCCGACGTCTACGAGCTGCCGAGGGCGATGGAACCGGTGACGCGGGCCGTGCTCACGCGTGCCGACGTGGTGGTAAGCGTGAGCGAGGATCTTGGCGACTACCTGCGTACCGGGATGCGCGTCCCGCGAGTCACCGTGATTCCGAACGGCGTGGACGTGGACGGGTTTTCTCCGAAGCATGTAGATCGTCCCACGCTGACGTTGTTTTCGATCTCGCGCCTGGTCCCGCGCAAGAACATCCACGTGCTCATCGCGGCGGTCGAGCGGCTGGCGGCCGAAGGCACTCCGTTGTCGCTGGTCATCGCCGGCACGGGCCCGGAAGAAGAACGGATCACGCGGCTCGCGGAGCAGTCCGCGGGCGCGGTGCAGTTCATCGGGTTCATCGACGAGGCGCGCAAGCGGAGTATCCTGTCGGACACCGACGTCTTCGTGCAGCTGTCGATCCGCGAAGGGCTCTCGATTGCCACGCTCGAGGCGCTCGCCTCCGGCGTGCCGTGCCTGGTTTCGGATTTGCCCGGCGTGCACGAACCGATTACCCCGGGGCGGACCGGGTGGTACGTGACCGATCCTGAAGACGTGCAGAGCGTAGTCACCGCGCTGCGGCGGGTGCTGGCCGATCGCCCGCGGCTCGCGGAGATGAAGCAGGCCTGCCGCGCGGTCGCGGTCGAGCGCTATTCTTTGCAGGCGATGTGCGAGGGCTACTGGAACGTGTTCACGGATTTGCTGAAGGCGCGGCCATGACCACCGACGAACGCCGCCCGACCGTGCTGGTGACCGGTGGCGCCGGCTTCATCGGATCCGCGCTCTGCTCGAGGCTCCTGGCGGCCGGCCGCCGTGTGGTGGCCTACGACGACCTGTCGCGAGGCCGGCGCGACCTGCTGCCCTCTGCCGTGCAGCTGATCGAGGGCGACATCCGCGACCGCGAGCGTCTGCGCGCGGCGATTGGCGACACCACGCCGGATGCGCTCGTGCACCTGGCCGCCATGCATTTCATCCCCGACTGCGTCGCGCGCCCGCAGGAAACAGTGGCGGTCAATGTAGAGGGCACGCGCTGCGTGCTCGACAGCTGCCGCGGGAGCTCGATTCGCGGCGTCGTGTTCGCGTCGAGCGGCGCGGTGTACGAACCGTCGGACGAACCGTGCGTCGAGGGGCACACGGCGCTTCGGCCGCTGGAGGTATACGGCGAGTCGAAACTGGCGGCGGAAGATCTGGCGAGGGCGTTCCAGCGGGACACCGCCATTCCCACGAGCGTCGTGCGCTTCTTCAACGCCATCGGCCGCAACGAGACGAACCCTCACGTCATCCCGCACATCTTCGAGTCCCTGCAGTCGTCCGACGTGATCCGGCTGGGGAACATGGCGCCGCGGCGGGACTACATCGATACCCGCGACCTCGCCGACGCCATGCTTGCCGTGCTCGACGCCGCGCACGGCTTCTCGGTCCTCAACGTCGGCACCGGCGTGGCCTGCTCGGTCAGCGAGATCGTCGATCTGATCGGCAGCATTCTCGGACGGCGCATCACCGTCGTCGGCGAGCCGGCGCGGATGCGCGCGACCGAGCGCATGCTGCTCGTCGCCGACATCAGCAGGATTCGCCACGCCACGGGCTGGACGCCGCGAATCTCCCTGAAACAGTCGCTGAAGGACCTCGTGCACGCGTATGGCCTCCAGACCCAGCCGTCCATTGCCGACTAACCTCGAAGCCGAGCGCGTCGGTGAAACCCGAGTCATCCCCTCGGCACACTTCGCACGGGAGCGGAGGCGCCTCAGAATATGCAGCGGCGCGCTGGTCCTGCTGTCAGCCGCTGTGCTCCTGCTGCTCTTCCGGCATATCCAGGTCACGCTGCCGTATCCGTATCATGCCGACGAGGGGTTCATTTCCGGGCCCGCGTCGAACGTGCTTGTGAAGGGCGAGCTGCACCCGCAGCGATTCAACTATCCTTCGCTGCCGACGTATCTTGCGGCCACGTCCATGGCGTTCGGCTTCCTGCGGGGCGCGACGCACCTGGAGATCAGGGACGTCAGCCAGATCGGCCACGTCGGGTATCCGTACTACGAAACGCCGCGGATCATGCAGACCGCGCGCCAGACGTTCGCGCTGCTGTCGGTCGTCTGCATCGGGTTGACGGGATACTCGGCATGGATGGCCTTCCGCCAGCCGGCGGCGATCCTGCTGGCGCCGCTCATCCTGCTCGCGTCACCGCTCTATTTCCATCAGTCCTGGGTCTACCTGAACGTCGACATCGTCGGCACGAGCGTGGCGATGATGACGGTCGCGGCCTGCCTGTCGGGCATGGCGCGCCCGTCGATCGCCAGGCTGGCGATCGTTCCCGGGATTTTTGCCGGGCTCGCCACGGGCAGCAAGTACACGCTGGCGATCGCGATCCTGCCTGTACTCGCGGCGATCGGGTTCTACATGCCCCGCGGACGGCGCGTGCCGGGGTGTCTCGCGGCCATCGCCGCGATGATCCTGGCGTTTCTGGCGGTGGTGCCCTACAGCCTCGTCGACATCCCGGGTTTCCTGAACGGCGTCGGCTACGAGGTGTTCCACTATGCATCCGGGCATGCGGGCAACGCGGGTGATCCGGGCTGGCCGCAGCTCGTGTTCTACATGCGCCACTTCGTCACCGAGTTCGGCTACGTCGCCGTCATTGTCTCGATGCTTGGATTGGTCGCCTTCTGGGCTGCCGACTGGCGCCGCACGATCGTGGTCGCGCTCCTTCCCGGCGCTCTCCTGTGGATGCTCGTCGGCCAGCGCGTGCACTTCACGCGGAACGCGCTGCCGATTCAGCCGTTTCTCGCCATGTTCGCTGCTTACGGGATCGTCACGATTCACGCGTGGATCGTCAACAGGGCGGCCGCACGAGGGTGGACGTGGCAGCGAATCAGCGTGCCGACCCTTGCAGGCGTGCTGCTGTTCGTGGCCGCGGTTCCGTTCTGGCGCTTCGCGGACCATGTCCGCGATCGGACCGACTCCCGCAACCAGGCGCGTGCCTGGATCGCCGAGAACATCCCGCGGAACTGGTCGATCGTCGTGCCGCGGGAGCTGGGGCTGGACGGACGCGGCCTCGATGCCCGCGGCCGGCACGTCAAGGTCGTCGAGCTGAAATCGGTGCGAGACGCCGGGACAGTCGATGCGATCCTTGGCGACGTGCCTGCGCCTGCGGTGATGCTGGTGCCGCGGTGGGGCGCGGATCGCCGCAGTCCCGGCCAGTCCACCGCCGACGCCCTGAACGCGCTCACCCGCCAGTGGCGGGTCATCAAGACGTTCGGCACCAACGACGTCCTGGTCAATTACCTGTTCGCGACCGCCTGGGGCGACCCCGCCTTTGCGGTGGCGGTCGTCAAGTAACGTGGCATCGACCCGTGCGGCGCGTGGTGCGGCGCTTGGCTTTTTCGTGCTGCTCGCGGTGGTCCACACATGGCCGCTCGCGAGCCGTCCGGCAGTCTACTCGCGCGTCGACAATGGCGACTACAACCTGAACGTGTGGGCGATGGA
>JBOGIX010000441.1:0-4898 GCA_050744685.1 Vicinamibacterales bacterium
GAGCGCATCCTCGTACGCCGCCGCCGCATACTGCGCCTTGGCTTGTTCCAGCACATCCTGCGCCGCAGCCGGAGAGACCGACGCTGCGGCAACGAGCGCAACGGCAAGGAATATCTTCATTTCGTCCTCAGATCCATGCTCACGCGGGCCGGGCCTTTCAACGTCACGAGGACGGTCGTGCGACGCTCGCCCAGGTCCGGATGACGGAACACCACCTCATGCGATCCGATCGGCATCTGCAGGTTGCCGAGCGGCGTTTCTCCGAGGCGCTTACCCGCGACCCACACTTCCGCCCACGGCACCGCGTTGACGTTCATCGTCCCCGACGGCGCTTCGAGGCGGACGCTGGTCGTGCGTCCCGCCTGGACGGTCACGCTTCGGCGCGCCTGGAAGCCGACGTTCGTGTTCTCGAGCGTCAGCTCGTGCGTGCCCACGGGCAGCATGATGGTGTCGGCCTCGGTCGTGCCGACGAGACGACCGCGCACGTAGACGCGCATCGGCACCGGCGTTTCTACCGAGAGCAGGCCCGCGACCATGGCCGGTGGGCGTGGCGCTGCGGCAGCGGTCGCGGCTGCGGCCGCTGCACCGTCTGGCGCGGCGGCATCCGCGGCCGCCTCTTCGGGCGCAGCAGGCACGCACGGGGCGGCGGCGAGGAACGGCGCCGGCGCGGGCACGCCGGCGGCCACGGTCGATGCCGACGCCGCCGCCCCCGTAAAGCGATCCGTGACCCAGAAAAACGTCGGCGCCGCCTGAAGCAGCACCAGGGTCGCGAGTGCCGCGATCATCACTCGCTGCTGCGAGCTCGACGCGGGCGCCGTCGAGACAGATGAGGCGGTCTCCTGCCCCGGCGATGTCTCGGAAGAAAATGCGAGCAGCCCGCCGTCGTCGACCTTCACTTCTGCCGATTTGGCGCCTGCCGCGGGCCCGGCCGAGCGGAACAATCGCATTGGTCGCATGAGTAGTCTGGGTCCCCCGTTGCTGGTTTGATAGCCTCGATCCTCACGCGAGCAGCGTGCCCGAATGAAGGTCACGTTTCTGGAGGAAATTACAGTCTTCGGACTTGGAAGTCAGCCTCTCGGGGGATTTTTGTCTGCACCATGTCGCTTGATCGGAGCTCGAGTGAACGCGCGGATGGCCTACTCAGAACACGCGAAATCCGCCACACTGACGAGGTGAATTCCGCGCCTGCGGTGTCTCGCCCGCGTCGCCGTCGACCTCTGCTGTGGGCCGTGTTGACGTTGTTCGCCATCGGCGCGATGGCGACAGGTGTCTGGATCGGTTTGCGAGGCCCTGCCGAGGCATCGCTGCCGGCAGCCTGGGACGCAATCGTGACCGTTGCGGCGGGTGATGGCAGGTCGCCGTGGCGCGACGGCACACCGCTCCACGCACGATTCGCGGAGCCGTTCGGCATTGCGGTCTCGACAGACGGGACGATCTTCGTGGCCGACGCGGGCGACGCGCAGCGCATCCGCTCGCTTGCCCCCGACGGCACAGTGCAGACGCTGGCCGGCGGTCGGCGCGGCTTCGCCGACGGCGTCGGCGCCGACGCACGATTCAACACCCCTTCGGCCCTGGCGATCGATCGCACGGGAGCGCTCTACGTCGCCGACACCGGCAACAACGCAATCAGGCGCGTCACCCGCGACGGGCGAGTGACGACCATCGCGGGCGACGGCGTGGCCGGATATCGCGACGGGCCCGGGCGCGTCGCACGATTCAACGGTCCCGTCGGCGTGGCCATCGCGCCGGACGGGCGGGTGATCGTCGCCGACACCTACAACGATCGCATCCGGGCAATCGCACCAGACGGTACGGTCAGCACGCTCGCGGGCTCCGGCGAGCCGGGCGTTGCCGACGGGTCAACCACCGCGGCGCTGTTCGATACCCCGTGCGGCGTCGCAGTCGACGGGACGGGCCGTGTGCACGTGGCAGACAGCGGCAACGGCCTGGTCAGAGTCATCGACGGCGCCGGGTATGTGACCACGCAGCCGCCGCCGCCGGAAGGCCTGGCGCACCCGGTCGGGATCGCCGTCAACGCTGATGGCATTGCCTACGTCACAGACGAGCGCGGCCGCATCGCGGAGGTGACATCCACGCTCGGACGTATCGTGGCCGGATCGCTGCCGGGCTTCCGCGACGGCCCGGGCGCCGACGCGCGCTTCCGGCGTCCGATGGGTGTGGCATTCGCGGCGCCCGGGCGCCTCCTCGTCTCGGACACGGGGAACGCGGTGATCCGGCTCGTGGCCGCTCCGCAGCGCGCCGAGCTCCGGCGGCCGGCATCACCATTCATCGATCCGGCCTTCGATGTCGAGGCGTTCCGGCAATTGCCGTTGTTGTGGCCCGTCGCGCCGATGGGAGGGCCGCACGAGATCGCCGGCACGATCGGCGAGGCACGCGGCGCCGAGGGCAGCGAGCGGTTCCACGCCGGCGTCGACGTTCGCGCGGAAGCGGGCACCCGCGTGCTCGCCGTCCGCGACGGTGTGGTGTCGAGCCCGATATCCGCCGGCGACTTCGGCTCGCTGAACGAATGGCTGCGCATCGGGCCGATCACCTACGTGCACATCCGTGCGGGTCGCGCGCGGTACCGCCGCGAGGATCGTGTGTTCGACGATGAGCGCTTCGTGGCGACGTACGACCCGGAAGGCTCGCTCGTGCGGGTGAGGGTCAAGCGCGGCGCGCGCTTCAGCACGGGCGACTCGATCGCGACCGTGAACCCCTTCAATCACGTCCACCTGAACGTGGGATGGCCGGGCGAGGAGCACAACCCGCTGTCGTTCAGGCTCGCGCAGTTCGAAGACGGCATCGCGCCGACGATTGCGCGCGGCGGGATCGCGCTCTTCGATGAAGCAGGGGTCAAGCTGATCGCGCGGCAGTCTGGCCGGCTGGTGGTCTCGGGACGCGTGCGTATCGTGGCGGACGCGTGGGACCGTGCCGATGGCAACCGCCCGAACCGCCGGCTCGGCCTGTACGTGCTGGGATACGAAGTGCTGCACCTCGATGGCTCGCCAGTGGACGGCTTCGATACCCTGCGCGACACACTCCGCTTCGATCGGCTGGCGTGGGATCCAGACGCCGCCCACAGGGTGTTCGCCCCCGGCAGTGGCATTCCGTTCTACGGCCGCCGTGCCACTCGCTTCCTTTACGTGGTGACCAACAGCTTCCGCGACGGCATCGCGCGGGAAGGCTACTGGGACACGAGCGCGCTGGCGCCCGGCGACTACAGGCTGCGGGTGTGGGCCGGGGACATCGCCGGGAATGTCACTCATCGCGATGTCGCGGTCCGAAAACCCCTATGAGATTAACTTCCAACTCCCAACTTCCAACTCCCAAGGCACACGCGTCGAACAGTGTGGGTGAAAATGTGAATTGGGGGCCGATTGAAGAGGCTTTCACCCAGCTGTCTCGAGCATCGCGCGTTGGGCGTTGGGCGTTGGCGTTGGGCGTTGGGCGTTGGGAGTTGGGAGTTGACGATGTTACGAACCGCCTGATTTCTGTGATGAATCACTGCAATCAGTGACGAATGATTAGAATAGTTTTCTTTGATCATGTCCCAGTTGTTGCGGGATCTCCAGTCCGGCATTCGCATGCTGGCCAAGTACCCGACGCTGTCGATCGTCGCCATCGCGACGCTCGCGCTGGGCATTGGCCTGAGCACGACGGTCTTCTGCGTCGTCAACGGCGGCCTGTTCAAGGGGCTGCCGTTTCCCGACGCCGATCGGGTGGTCGCGCTCGTCGCCACGAACCCGGCACAGAACCAGCCGCGGCAGCCGATCAGCATCCAGGATCTCGCGATCTGGGACACGCGGCAGACCTCCTTTTCGCAACTCGGCGCCTTTGGCGTGATCCCGCTGAACCTCTCGACGGAAGAAGGACGGCCGGAACGATTCAGTACGGGCCAGCTCTCCGTGGCCGCGTTCGAGGCGCTCGGCGTGCAACCAATCCTCGGCCGCGGTTTCAGGGCGGGGGACGACCGGCCCGGGGCGGAACCGGTGATCGTGCTGAGCCACGAGATCTGGCGAGATCGCTACGCCCGCGCCGAGAGCATCGTCGGCCGGACGATCCGGGCCAACGGCGTGCATCACACCGTCATCGGGGTGATGCCGGAGAAATTCGCGTTTCCGATTCGCGAGCAGCTGTGGATCCCGCTGACCGTCGATCCGCTCGCCCGACCGCGCGGCCACGGACCGACCTACCAGGTGATCGCGCGGCTGAAGCCGGAGGTCACGCTGCAACAGGCGCGCGCCCAGGCAGCAGCCATCGCCTCGCAACTCGAGCAGGAATTCCCCGCCACCAACCGCGGCGTGGGCGCCGACGTGCTGCCATATGCGAAAACGGTGCTCGGCCCCGAGGTTTACGGCCTGCTCTATACGATGCTCGGCGCGGGACTCGGCGTGCTGCTCATCGCGTGCGTGAACGTCTCGAACCTGCTGGTTGCGCGCGCCTCGCTCCGGCGGCGCGAAGTGGCCGTGCGCATGGCGCTCGGCGCCGGACGCTCGCGTGTCGTGCGCCAGCACCTCACCGAGGTCCTCGTGCTGGCGACGGCCGGCGGCGCCATCGGCATCATCCTCAGCGTCGCGGGCATGCGCTGGTTCAACCAGGCGCTGTCGGTCAATCCGCCGCCGTTCTGGATCACGTTCGATCTCGATCACCGCGTGCTGATCTTCGTCGTCGGGCTGATCGTGCTCGCGAGCCTGTTGGCCGGCGCCATGCCGTCGGTGCACGCCGCGCGCGTCAGCGCGGGGACGGCGCTCAAGGACGACAGCCGATCGGCCACCAGCGCGCATCTCGGCACGTTCAGCAGCGGTCTCGTCATCGCCGAGCTCCCGCTCTCGTGCGGGCTGCTGATCGCCGCGTGGCTGAAGATCAAGAGCGTCGTGCAGCTGAAGACGCTGCCGCTG
>JBOGIX010000442.1:0-3556 GCA_050744685.1 Vicinamibacterales bacterium
GATCGGGCTGTGGGGCGGTGAAGAGCAGGGGCTGAACGGCTCGCGCGCGTACGTGGCCGAGCACTTCGGCGATCGGCAGACGATGGCGCTGAAGCCGACGCACGCGAAGTTTGCCGGGTACTTCAACGTCGACAACGGCACCGGCGCCATCCGCGGCGTGTACCTGCAGGGCAACGAGGCCGTGGGCGCGGTCTTCGACGCGTGGATGAAGCCGTTCCACAACCTCGGGATGACTGTGCTGTCGATCCGCGACACCGGTGGCACCGATCACCTGGCGTTCGATCGTGTCGGCCTTCCCGGCTTCCAGTTCATCCAGGACGACGTCGAGTACGACACGCGCACGCACCATTCGACAATGGATCTGTACGAGCGGATCCAGGAAGAGGACATGCGCAAGAACGCGGTGATCGTGGCGGCTTTCACCTACCACGCCGCCAACCGCGACGAGAAGCTGCCGCGCAAGCCGCTGCCGGCGCCGAGTGGCGGACGCGGCCGGGGCACGGGCACAGGTTCGGCGCCGCAGCAATAACGGGTGGTGCGCGCACGCTCCACGCCGCTTGTCGTGTTCGCGCTGTTCGCCGCGCTCACGCTGGCGTGGAGCTGGCCGCTCCCGACCGAACTCGCCTCCCGCATCGCGTTCGATCCGGGGGATCCGTTCCTGAACGCGTGGATCCTCTGGTGGAACGCCCAGGCCACGCCGTTCTCGCGCGAGTGGTGGAGCCCGCCGATCTTCTATCCGATGACCGGCGGGCTGGCCTTGTCCGAGCATCTCGCCGGCATCGCGATCTTCACGACACCGCTCATCCACCTGGGCGCCACCCCGGCGCTTGCGTACAACGTCGCGCTGCTGCTCTCGTGCACCTTGTCGGGGTTCTTCACCTACCTGCTCGTCAGAAGGCTCAGCGGATCGGAAGGGGCCGCAATCTGCGCCGGGCTCGCGTACGCATTCGCACCGTTTCGAGCCGGGCAGCTGTCACATCTCCAGGTCCTCACCTCGCAGTGGCTGCCCCTGGCGCTGCTCGGGCTTCACGGCTACATCGAACACGGCCGCCGGCGGTGGCTCGTGCTGTTTGGCGTCGCGTGGGTGATCCAGAGCCTGTCGAACGGCCATTACCTGCTGTTTGCGCCGGCGCTCTTCGCCAGCTGGATGGCATGGTTCACGGTTCGGCCGCGGCGCTGGAGGCAGGCGATCGAGATCGTCGTCGCGTGGGGAGTGTCGTCGCTCGCGCTGCTGCCGGTGCTCATCGAGTACCACGCGGTGCATCGTGCGCTCGGGCTGTCGCGTCCGCTCAGTGAGATCGTGGTGTTCAGCGGCCGTCCCTCGTCATTCCTCAATCCCGCGCCGATGCTGGCCTTCTGGCCTCCGCGCCCCGCCAGGACCGTGGAAGATTTTCTCTTCCCCGGCCTCACGATCGTGCTCGTGATCCTCGTGGCGCTGCCGCTGGCGCTGCGACGCCGCGCGCCGGACGGCGCGGCGCGCGCCACGCGATCGGCATTCGTGTTCTACGTGCTCGCCGCGGTGCTCATGGCGGCGATGACCTTGGGACCGGCGCCGCCGGGGGCGGGCCTGGCCGGATGGTTGAAGCCGTATCAGTGGCTGATGCTGCTGCCCGGCTTCGACGGCATCCGCGTGCCCGTGCGGTTCGCGATGTTGATGGCGCTCTGCCTGGCCATCGGCGGCGGTCTCGGACTTGCCGCGGTGGCGCCCGCACGTCGCGTATGGCGGCGCGCGATCCTCGTCATCGTTGCCTGTGGGCTCTCGATCGACGGCGCGATCGAATCGTTGACCGGATCGCCGCCGCCCGGCCGCGTCGAGCTGCCCCTCGTACCTGCGGCGACGGTGCTCGAGCTCCCGCCTCACGACGCCGCCGTCAACGTCGGCGCGATGTTCCGGGCGATGTCGCACCGGCTGCCGCTCGTCAACGGATACAGCGGCCACACACCGCGTCATTACGAGATCCTCTCCCAGTCGCTGCGGCGGTTCGATCCCTCCGCGTTGATCGAGCTCGCCCGGGGCAGAACGCTGCTGCTGCTCATCGCAGAGCGGAACGATCCGGGCGGCAGCTTGCGCCGCTTGATCGAATCCATCCCCGGCATCGAACGCGGGATCGTGACCGGCGCTGGCATGTCCTACGTACTGCGGGCGCAGCCGACGCTGCGGCGTCCGCGCGGCGGTACGCCTCACACGTTCCGCGCGTCGCGCGAGCCTGGTGAACATGCGGTGCTGGACCTCGGATCGACGCGCGTGATCCGCAGCCTCGAGTTCGCGGCGCGGAACCGGTATCGCAGCGTGGGACGCCGCATGGCCGTGGAAGTGTCAGACGATGGGACGAAATGGGTGCACGCGTGGGAAGACTGGACCGCAGGCGCCGCCCTGGCCGGCGCGCTGGAGGATCAAGTGCTCGTGCCCGTGAGGCTCCTCCTGCCGGACATCACGACACGCTACCTGCGCATACACCCGATGCAGGACTGGATTCTGGACCAGCTGAAGGTCCTCGGCCCGTGAGCCGATCTCGGGCGAAGCGATCCGGCCCGACGTGTAGTATTAGAGGTTTGTCCGGAGCTTTGCCTCGGTTTCGTGCGTCTCATCTCCTGATATGAGCTCATCCCGCCCTGCTGCTGTTCTTGTTGTGGGCATTTCAGTGATCTTCGCAGCGGCCGGCTCGGCCGTGGCTCAGACGCCTCGCGCGACGGTTCGCGGCATCGTCCTCGATCAAACCGGAGCACGGCTGCCGGCCGTCCAGCTTCGTGTGACGCGCGAGCAAACGAACGAGTCCCGGCAGATCAAGAGTGATGCGCAAGGCCGGTTCGCCCTTGCGGAGCTCGATCCGGGGTGGCACTCGATCGAAGCGCAGCTGACGGGGTTCACGACGTACCGGCACCGCGTGCAGCTCACGGTCGGCCAGGAGCTCTGGCTGGAGCCGCAGCTCGTGGTCACGACGACCGTCGCGGTAACGACCGGCGGCGCGGCGGACGTGCTGCCGATCGTCGAACGCAACACGCCGGCGCTCGCCACGCTCATCGATCACGGGCAGGTCACGAGCCTCCCGCTCGACGGCCGGAACTTTCTCGAGCTTGCGCTGCTGGCACCGGGCACGGCGCCGGCGCCGCAGGGCTCGGCGAGCTCGGTGCGCGGCGACTTCGCGTTCAGCGCGAACGGCGGCCGCGAGGACGCCAACAACTTCATCCTCGACGGCGTCTATAACGTGGACCCGAAGCTCGGCACGCCTGCCGTGCGGCCGCCGATCGACGGCATCCAGGAGTTCCGGGTCGTGACCTCGACATACGACGCCTCATTCGGCCGCAACAGCGCTGGCCAGGTCAACGTGCTCACGCGTTCGGGCTCGAACGCGCTGTCCGGATCGGCATACGAGTTCTTCCGCGGCGGGGCGCTGGACTCGCGCAACTACTTCGCCCCCGAGGGCGAGCCGGATCCCGAGTACAGCCGCCATCAGTTCGGCGTGGCCGTCGGCGGTCCGATCGTGCGCGATCGGACATTCTTCTTCGTCGACTACGAACACACTCGGCTCCGCGAAGGCATCACACGCGTCACCAA